>JACDCJ010000121.1 GCA_013817655.1 Actinosomnolentus pattersoniae (SeqCode) | reverse complement strand
GTGCTGGTGGACGCCCCGTGTTCGGGCCTCGGAGCCGCGCGGCGCAGGCCGGAGCTCCTCTGGCGGCCGAGCCGGACCGCGCTCGCCGGTCTGGCCCGGCTTCAGGTCGAGATCCTCGTGGGGGTCGCCGACCTCGTGCGCCCCGGCGGGCGACTGGTCTACTCCGTGTGCACCTTCCCGCGGGCGGAGACCGATGCCGCCGTTCGGGCGTTCCTCGCGAAGAGACCGGACTTCGCACCCCTGGAGTTGCGGGGACCGGAGGGCCCGGCCTCGAGCCACCGCCTCTGGCCTCACCGGCACGGGACGGACGCGATGTTCTACTCGGGCCTCCGCAGGGCGTGAGCCCTGAGTAGAATTCGCGCCATGCCCGGGAAGGTCGCCGCTTCGATCCTGTCCGCGGACTTCGCCCGGCTGGGCGAGCAGATCCGGCTCGTGGAACCGCACGCCGACCTCGTCCACGTCGACGTGATGGACGCGCATTTCGTGCCGCCGCTGTCCATCGGACCGGTGGTCGTCGGGGCGATTAGGCGCTCGACCGATCTGCCTCTGCACTGTCATCTCATGGTCGACCGCCCGGAGGCGATGCTTCGCGAGCTGGCGGACGTGCACGTCGACATCGCCACCTTCCACGTCGAGGCCGTCGACGAGCCGGCCCTCGTCATCGGGAAGATCGAGTCGCTGGGGATGCGACCCGGGCTGGCGCTCAGCCCAGACACTCCAGTCGAGGAGGTCTTTCCCCACGTGGAACGACTCGACCGAGTACTCGTCATGAGCGTACGCCCAGGCTGGTCGGGTCAGGAGTTCCTGGAAGGGACGCTGCCCAGGCTCGGGGCCATCCGTGCGGAGATCGAACGGCAGGGACTCTCCGTGGAGGTCGAAGTGGACGGGGGCATCAACGCCGAGACCGGGCCACGGTGTCTCGCCGCCGGAGCGACCGTGCTCGCGGCGGCGTCCTCCATCTTCAAGGCCGTCGACCCGGCCGAGGCGACCCGGCGGCTCTCGGCGATCGCGCGGACTCAGAGCGGCCGTGGCTGAGAACGTGCTTGTCGTCGACGACGATCCCGATGTCGCTCGGTTCGTGGAGGTCAACCTGAGATCGGCCGGTTACGCGGTCACGATCGCGCCCGATGGCGAGGTCGCTCTTCAGCTCGCTCTCGAGCTACAGCCCGAGCTCGTCCTGCTCGACGTGATGATGCCGAGGCTAGACGGGTTCGAGGTCGCCCAGCGTCTGCGGGGGGATCCACGGACCTCGTCCACCAGCATCATCATGCTCACGGCGAAGGCGCTGTCAGCCGACAAGGTCCTCGGCCTATCGTCGGGTGCCGACGACTACATCATCAAGCCGTTCGATCCACTCGAGCTGCTCGCCCGCGTCAAGGGGACTCTTCGCCGCGCGAGGGAGATGCGCGCGCTGTCTCCACTCACGGGCCTGCCGGGGAACATTCGGATCCAGGAGGAGCTGCGCCGGCGCATCGCGGACGAGCAGCCCTTCGCGCTGCTCTACGCGGATCTCAACCACTTCAAGGCCTACAACGACCATTACGGCTTCGTCCGGGGCGACCGCGTGATCCAGCTCCTGGGCCGGCTGACGGCCGAGATCGTGCACGAGTCGGAGGGCCCGAGCGGGTTCGTGGGCCACGTGGGGGGGGACGACTTCATCATGGTGCTGGCTCCGGAGGCGGCCGAGGATGCCGCCGCGGAGCTTTGCCGACGCTTCGATGAGCGACGCCCCCTCCTGTACGACCCGGTAGACGCGGACAGGGGGTACGTCGAGGTCGAGGACAGGAAGGGGACTCCCGTGCGGTTTCCGCTCCTCAGCCTCGCCGTCGGGGTTGCGAGCACCCGGAACCGAAGGTTCACTCACGTCGGGGAGGCCGTTGAGGTCGCGACGGAGATGAAACAGCACGCGAAGCGCCGGCCGGGTTCGGCCTACTCGGCCGACCGCCGCTCGGGCTGAGAGGCCGCCGGCCGCGCATATACTGGGGGCAATCGAAGAAGCTCGTCTTCGGGGCGGGGTGTGATTCCCCACCGGCGGTAGAGTCCGCGACCCCCTGGCAGCCGGTCAGGGGTGGATCCGGTGCGATTTCGGAACCGACCGTGACAGTCGGGATGGGAGAGGACGGGCGGTCGTTTCGCGTCCCTTGGGCGCGCAACCCGCTGCTTCCTGTTCTCTCCATGCCCGCCCTGCGGGGGTGAGGGAACGGGATGATGACCGACAGCGCGACCGGAACGATCACATCGATCGAGGAAGCCGAGCACGAGCCCTTCATGCGACGCGCCCTCGAGCTCGCCGAGCGAGGCCTCGGGCTCGTCGCCCCGAATCCCTTGGTCGGCGCGGTGGTGGTTTCGGACGGCGGCATCGTCGGTGAGGGATGGCACCGAGGGCCCGGCACCCCACACGCGGAGGCGATGGCGCTCTCGGAAGCGGCCGGCCTGGCGCGTGGCGCCACGCTGTACGTCACCCTGGAACCCTGTGCGCACAGGGGACGGACGCCGCCGTGTGCGCCCGCCGTCGTCGGCGCCGGGATCGCCCGCGTGGTGACCGCCGTGCGCGACCCGAATCCTCTGGTCGACGGCAGGGGCTTCGGCATACTCCACGATTCAGGCGTCGACGTCCGGGAGGGCGTCCTCGCGCGTAGGGGCAGACGCCTGATCGACGGTTTCGCCAAGCACATCCGGACCGGCCTTCCATTCGTCACGCTAAAAATGGCCTCGTCCCTGGACGGTCGGAGCGCCGCCCGGGACGGGTCCTCACGCTGGATCACCGGCGAGGAGTCGCGCCGCGACGTCCACCGGCTCCGGGCTGCCTCCGGGGCGGTGGTCGTGGGCGCGGGGACCGCGGTCGCCGACGATCCCTCGCTCACAGTGAGGCTCGACGGCTATCGCGGGCGTCCCCCGGTACGCGTGCTCGTGGATGGAACGGGAAGGACGCCGAGCACGGGTGCACTGTTCGACCGGTCGGCGCCGACGCTCGTGGCGACGACGGCCCGGGCTCGCCCCGGAAGCTTCGAGTCTTGGCGCGAGGCCGGCGCCGATGTTCAGGTCCTGGGCGAGGAAAGGGTGTCGCTCGGCCGTTTGATGGCCCATCTCGGACGGGATCGAGGCATCCAGGCCGTGCTTATCGAGGGCGGCCCGACTCTCGCCTGGTCGGCGGTCGAGGAGGGGATCGTCGATCGACTCGTGCTCTACCTCGCCGCCAAGCTGATCGGAGGCAACCAGGCGCCCGGGGTCCTCGGCGGGACGGGAATCCGAACGATCGATGAGGCCCTTAGCGTGCGGATCGACGAGATGGAGATGCTCGGGGGAGACGTGAGGTTGGTGGGCGATGTTCACCGGGATCGTTGAGGAGCGCGGCATCGTCCACCGAGGCGGCCCGGGCCTCGAGGTCGCGAGCCGAACCGTCGCGGCCGATTCCGGGCCGGGGGCATCGGTGGCGGTTAACGGTGCCTGCCTCACGGTGGTCGATCGCACCCCGGAAGCGGACGCCTTGGTCCTCCGCTTCGACGTCTCCTCAGAGACTCTCTCCCGCACCACGCTCGGATCCCTGCGCGAGGGAGCGCAGGTGAACCTCGAACGCCCGGTGACGCTCCTGACGCGCCTCGGGGGCCACCTCGTGCAGGGCCATGTCGACGGAGTCGGACGGGCCGTGTCGTTCGAGCGAACGGGTACGGGGGCCACGGTCGTGATCGACGCGCCGCAGCGGCTGGCTCGATACATGGTGGAGAAGGGGTCCGTCGCGGTGGACGGCGTGAGCCTCACGGTGGCGACGGTTCGGGGGCAGCGGTTCGAGGTGGCCCTCGTGCCTTTCACCCTGGAGGCCACCACACTCGGGGGCATCTGCCCGCGCGATCGGGTGAACCTCGAAGCTGACTTGATGGCGAAGTACGTCGAATCGCTCATGCGGAGGGCGGAATGACCGAGACGGACGGATTCGAGTCCATCGAGGAGGCGCTCGAAGACATCAGGGCCGGACTCATGGTCATCGTGGTCGACGATGCCGACCGCGAGAACGAAGGTGACTTCGTGATGGCCGCCGAGAAGGTGACGCCGGATGCCATCAACTTCATGGCCACGCACGGTCGAGGGATCATCTGCATGCCGTGTGAGGGAACCCGGCTCGACGAGCTGCGGATCCCACTCATGGTCGCGAGCGAGGACGGTTCGCTCGGCACCGCGTTCGCGGTCTCCGTCGACGCGCGGGGGTCCACGACGACCGGGACCAGTGCGTACGATCGCGCGGTCACGATCCGCGCCGTCTGCGATCCGGCCACCCGTCCGGAGGACATCGCGATGCCGGGTCATGTCTTTCCCCTCCGGGCCCACGCCGGAGGGGTGCTGCGCCGGGCCGGTCACACGGAAGCCGCGGTCGATCTTGCCCGGATGGCGGGGCTCTTTCCGGCCGGAGCGATCTGCGAGATCATGCACCCGGACGGCAGCATGGCCCGGCTCGACGAGTTGCGCCGCGTCGCTCGTGACCACGGCCTCAGGATCATCTCGATCGCCGACCTGATCGAGCATCGGCGAAAGCGAGAGAAGCTCATCCGCCGGGTGGCCGAGGCCTCCATCCCCACCGAGTTCGGGCCGTTCAAGGCGCACGCGTTCGAGAGCCTCGTCGACGGGCGCGTCCACATCGCCATGGTCCTCGGCGAGGTCGGCGACGGGGAACACATCCTGGTGCGCGTTCATTCCGAGTGCCTGACCGGAGATGTCTTCGGCTCACTGCGGTGTGACTGCGGTACGCAGCTAAGGGACGCGCTGCAGAGCGTTCGGGACGCGGGCCGCGGGGTCGTGCTCTACATTCGGGGGCACGAGGGACGGGCCATCGGGTTGACGCACAAACTGCGCGCCTATCAGCTTCAGGAGGCGGGGCGCGATACGGTCGAGGCGAACGAGGAGCTCGGGTTCGCGGCGGACCCGCGAGACTACGGGATCGGTGCGCAGATCCTTTACGAGCTGGGCGTTCGGTCCATGCGCCTGCTGACCAACAACCCGGCGAAGCGCGCCGGCCTCGAAGGATACGGCCTTTCGATCGTCGAACGCGTCCCGCTGGATCCGAGGGCCACGTCAGAGAACCTCGGGTATCTTCGGACGAAGCGGGAGAAGCTGGGGCACCTCCTGGACAACCTCCCGGAGGAGAACCTTCCGGCGGCCGAAGGGGAGGGAGGGGCGTCGTGAATCAAGGGGCGGGCTCGGGACAGGTGGTCGGTGGCTTCGAAGCACGAGGACGCCACTTCGCGATCGCCGCGGCCTCCTTCAACGGCCTGGTCGTGGAGCGCCTCGTCGCCGGAGCGCTCGAGTGCTTCGGCAGCCACGGGCTCGGCGCGGACGCCGTCACTGTTGCGTGGGCGCCAGGATCCTTCGAGCTTCCACTCCTCGCCCGACGCCTCGCGGTGACCGGCCGGTACGACGGCGTCGCCTGCCTGGGAGCCGTCATCCGTGGGGAGACCGCCCATTTCGACTTCGTGGCCGCCGAGGCGGCCCGGGGGATCCTGCAGGTTGCCCTGGAGACGGACGTCCCTGTGGCGTTCGGCGTCCTCACCACCGACACGCTGGAACAGGCCCTCGACCGGGCGGGCGGCAAGCACGGCAACAGGGGCTGGGACGCCGCCACGACCCTCATGCGGATGGCAAGCATCCTGGATCAGCTGCCCCAGAAGGACTGACCTGCTTTTGCCCGGGGAGATGAGCTCATGCTACGCTCCGCGCCGTTCCGGGCGGGAGCGGCCGTCGCGGAAAGCGCGAGGAGGTTCAGGTTGGCGCAGGGAACGGTGAAGTGGTTCAGCAACGAGAAGGGCTACGGCTTCATCGCCCCGGCGGAGGGGGAGGACGTGTTCGTCCACTTCTCTGCAATCACGGGCGACGGATACCGGACGCTGACGGAGGGGCAGGCGGTCGAGTTCGACGTGGTCGACGGCCCCAAGGGAAAGCAGGCTGCGAACGTCAAGCCGGTTGGCTGATCGTGCGGCTCGA
>JACDCJ010000120.1 GCA_013817655.1 Actinosomnolentus pattersoniae (SeqCode) | reverse complement strand
ACGCTCGTGCGTCAGCTCCCATCCCGGTGAGATGCCGACGGAGGAAACCCCGCCGAGCATTCCACCGACCGCCCCTCCCGCGAGGACACCTCCGACGATCGCCCCCCAGAAGGCGACGGCGCCGATCTCGAAGGCGAACGCCCCAAGCACGAAGCCGAGGACTCCTCCAGCGAGGGCGCCGACGGCGGCGCCGGCGAACGCACGGGAGCCGACGAACCTGGTTGCCGCGATGTCCCGTCGAGTCGTGTCGGCCCGGCGGCCCGCATCGCGGATCGCGCCTCCCCGCATCGAGATCTGGGTGCCGTCGACGCCCGCCCGCTCGAGGGCATCCACCGCGGCCCGAGCCTCGCCCATTCCCGGGAACAGCGCGAGCACGTTGTGCTCGACCATTCGTCCGGCGTGGGCGGACCGCCGGAGCTGCTCGATCGGTTCCATGGCGGTCCTCTCAGGTCCGGTGGGTCCTCTCGAGAGTATGGCGGGAGAGAGCGAGAGGGGCCGAAGGCGCCGTCCATCGGTCGCCTGATCGATCCACTTACATACACTGGCGACCCCCGGAGGAGGACGAGCGGCTGTGGACGGAGGACGTCCCACACACGTGGTGATCGGCGCGAACCTGGCCGGGGGGTCGGCCGTGGTGACGATGAGGTCGGAGGGGTTCGACGGGCGGATCGTGCTCGTCGGGGAAGAGGCTCATCCGCCCTACGAGCGGCCGCCGCTCTCGAAGGAGTACCTGCGCGGCGAGACCTCGTTCGAGAAGAGCTTCCTGGTGGCCCCGAGCTGGTACATCGAGAACGACGTGGACCTGCGGCTCGGGACGCGCTGCCACCGGGTCGACGTGAACGGTCGCGCTGTTGAGCTCGACGGGGGCGAACGCATCGCCTATGACGCCGTGCTGGTGGCCACCGGGGGACGAAACCGCCGCCTGCGGGTGCCGGGTGCCGATCTGGAGGGCATCTTCGAGCTGCGCACCAGGGAGGACGCGGACCACATCCGGGAGGCGGCCTCGCAAGGACGGCGGGCGGTGGTGGTGGGCGCCGGCTTCATTGGGACCGAGGTGGCGGCATCGCTTCGGGACCTCGGCCTCGAGGTGGCCGTCGTCGAGCTCTTCGATGCCCCGCTGGTGCGCGTCCTGGGGTCCCGGGTCGGCCGTGTGCTGGAGGGCATCCACCGCGATCGGGGGGTCCGCTTTCACTTCTCCCAGGTCGTCGCCCGCTTCGAGGGTCACCGGCGCGTCGAGCGCGTGGTCACCGACCGGGGAACGTCGCTCGATTGCGACTTCGTCGTGGTCGGCGTCGGGATCGAGCCCTCCGTGGACGTCGTCCGCGACTCGGGCCTTCGCCTGGAGAACGGCATCGCCGTCGATGCTCGCTGCCGGTCCTCGGTCGAAGGGATCTACGCGGCGGGTGACGTGGCGAACCATCAGCATCCGCTCTTCGGCGCCTCGGTCCGGGTGGAGCACTGGGACAACGCCCTGAAGCAGGGCGCCGCGGCGGCGCGCAACATGATCGGCCGCGAGGAGGTGTTCGATGATCCGCACTGGTTCTGGTCGGACCAGTTCGGCGTCAACATTCAGTACGTCGGCCATGCGCCGACCTGGGACGAGCTCGTCGTGCGGGGGAGCATCCCCGACCTGTCGTTCGTGGCCTTCTACCTGAAGGACGGGCTCGTGGTCGCGGCCGCCGGCCTGGGGCGGGGGAAGGACGTCAGGCGAGCCGCCGCCCTCGTGCGGGCAAGGAGGCCCATCGATAGGCGGTCGCTTCGCGACGACGAGGTGGACCTCCGGAAGCTGGCTGTCGGGGCGGCGTGAGAGGGGGACGCATGAAGATCGGTATGGTGGGGCTCGGCCGGATGGGCGGCAACATGGCGCTGCGGCTGATCCGCATGGGACACGAGGTCGTGGCCTTCGACCCCAGCGAGGAGGCCCGGGCGCGAGCCCAGCGCGGAGGCGCGAGCGGAGCATCGTCCCTCGAGGAGCTCGTGGCGGCGCTCGAGCCGCACCCGCGGATCGTCTGGGCGATGGTCCCCGCGGGCGACATCACGGAGGCGACCCTGGCGGCGCTGTCCCCGCTTCTTTCGACAGGGGACACGGTCATCGACGGCGGGAACACCAACTGGAAGGACTCCGTCCGCCGGGCGGAGGCCCTTCGGGGGAAGGGGATCGCGCTGCTCGATTGCGGAACCTCGGGCGGCGTGTACGGCTTGGAGAACGGCTATTGCCTCATGGTCGGCGGGGATGAAGACGCTTTCCGGCGAGCCGAGTCCGTCTTTCGTGCTCTCGCCCCTGCGGACGGCTATGCGCACGTCGGAGGATCGGGAGCGGGCCATTTCGTGAAGATGGTCCACAACGGGATCGAGTACGGGCTCCTCGCCGCCTACGGGGAGGGATTCGAGATCCTGGACGCGTCTCCGTTCGAGCTCGACCTGCCGGCGATCGCGGGGATCTGGCGCCACGGGAGCGTGGTGCGCTCGTGGCTGCTCGAACTGCTCGTCGAGGCTTTTCGCAAAGATCCGGCGCTGGAGACGGTTCGAGGTTACGTCCAGGACTCGGGGGAGGGGCGCTGGACCGTCCAGGCGGCCATCGAGGAGGAAGTCCCGGCGCCCATCACCACGCTCGCACTCTTTTCCAGGTTCGCCTCGCGTCAGGACGAGTCTTATGCGGCGAAGGTGATCGCCGCTCTCCGCCGTGAGTTCGGTGGCCACGCCATTCGAACGGAGGTCTCGGAGGAGGCTCGCCCGGGTGGGGAGCTCTAGATGGCGATGAAGCCCCCGGATCCGCAGGTGGTCGTCATCTTCGGCGCGTCGGGGGACCTCACGCGGCGCAAGCTCCTCCCGGCGCTGTACCACCTGTTCGTCGAGAACATGCTTCCGGAGGGTTTCGCGGTCGTGGGCTATTCGCGCAGCGGCCTGAGCGACGAGGACTTCCGCGCGCGGGCTCGAGATGCCCTCGAGCGGTTCGCGAGATGCTCGGTGGACGCGGAGGCGTGGAGCGAGTTCGCGCGCCGCCTCTCCTACGTATCGGGAGGGTTCGACGGTTCGAACGCCATGGACCACCTTCGAGGTCACCTTGACGCGATCGATCGGAGGCATCGGACGCAGGGGGGGCGTCTGTACTATGCGGCGACCCCACCGGCGGCGTATCCGTCGATCGCGGCCCGGCTCTCCCAATGCGGACTGCACGAGGCCGGGAGGATCGTCGTGGAGAAGCCGTTCGGAGAGGACCTCGCCAGCGCGAGGGCGCTCAACGCGCACCTGCACCTCGGATTCGATGAATCGCAGATCTTCCGAATCGACCACTACCTCGGGAAGGAGACGATCCAGAACATCCTCGCCCTGCGGTTCGCGAACGGCATGTTCGAGCCGATCTGGAACCGCCGGTACGTGGATTCCGTCCAGATCACCGTTGCGGAGGAGATCGGGATCGAGGGTAGAGCGACCTTCTACGAGGAGACCGGGACGATCCGGGACATGGTCCAGACCCATCTCCTCCAGGTGCTCACCTTCGTGGCGATGGAGCCGCCGGTGTCCCTCGAGCCCGACCGGCTTCGGGACGAGAAGGTGCGGGTCCTCCGGTCGATGCGGCCTGTCGACCCGCGTCGCGTCGTTCGCGGTCAGTTCCAGGGATACCGGGACCAGCCGGGCGTCTCCGCCGGATCGCAGGCCGAGACCTACGCCGCGCTGCAGGTAGAGATGGACAATTGGCGTTGGGCGGGAGTCCCCTTCCACCTCCGGACCGGAAAGAGAATGAACCGGAAGCTCACGGAGGTCTCCCTGCTGTTCCGGCACGTGCCGTTCAACGTCTTCGGGCCGGCCGACGGACCGGGACCGGTGCGCGACGCCCTGGTCGTCCGGGTGCAACCCGAGGAAGGCATCTCCATACATCTGAACGTCAAGAAGCCCGGGGTCGGGCTCATGGACGTCGAGCGGGCCTCGCTCGATTTCGACTACGAGAAGACCTTCTCGACGCCCCTGCTGGAGGCGTACGAGCTGCTGCTGCTCGAAGCCATGATGGGCGACCACACCCTTTTCACCCGCGAGGACGAGGTCGAGCGCGCGTGGGAGGTCCTGGCGCCGGTCCTCCGCGACCCGCCGCCGGTCGTGCCCTACGCGCCCGGGTCCTGGGGGCCACCGGAAGCCGATGCCCTGCTGGGGCCCGTCCGCTAGCCTACTGGCCACGCACTGGCGAGGCCGAAGGAGGAAATCGTGGCTGTCGAGATCGATCGGACGCTGTTCGACAAGGCCATCGAGATGACGGCAATGGCGCTGCGAGGCGCGATGGGCGGCCAGGGCAGCCAGCCTCCGTCCTATGCGGGGGACGTGTTCCGCGAGATCTGGATCGCCCTCAAGGAGGGCGCCCAGGACCTTCCGGAACGGCCGCGAGCGGGCTTCTGAGTCAGCCTGGCTTCGCGGGAACCTCAGGCCCGCCGGCGGTGTAGTGGGGGCGATAGGCGTTCACCGGTCGAAAGAGGAGGGTGTCGTCATGCGCAAGCTCATCGCCCCGGTCGCCGTGCTGGTCTCGGTCCTGGCGCTCGCGCCGGCGGCCTTCGCGAAGGAGCCCGGTCAGGCCACCATCAACGGCGCCGGGCTTGCCGGGCCGATCGAGCTCGCATTCCGGGGCGACGGTGACTCCGAGGCCGAGCGCTTCTTCGCGCTGCTCGACCAGTCCGGGCTCTGGGCGACCTACAAGCCGGCCGAAAGGCCGGAGGGCGACCTGGGGCCGCGCTACGTGGTCACGGTGACGTGGGGGGATCCGTCCCGCACGATAGGGGAGAACCGCTTCTACATCTATCCGTACGCGACGCCCCAGCCGGTCACCTATACGCCGGAGCAGTCGTCCAGCCCGAACTCCCCGGGCGCCATCCCCGGCTGGTACGTGACTTCATCCTCCTTCTCGGAGCTCCTGACGGACCTCGGGCTTCCAAAGATGGCCCCGGCGGTGGCCGACGTCCCCGCGAACGCCGGCCGGCCCCTGAGCGGCCTCGACGAGCCTCCCTGGGGGTGGATCCTCGGCATCGGCGCGCTCGGGACCATGGTCCTGCTCGGCGCGCTCGCGGCTCGCAGGCGATCCAGGATCCTCGTCTAGTCTCCGCCCTCCGCGAGATCACGAAATTCCGTCCGTGGGGGGCCAAAAGGCCCCACGGACGCTTGTCCCGACCTCCATGGCGTTGGATAGTTGGGGCACGGGAGAAAGGAGGTGGTCCATATTGCGTAGTGGCGATACGACCCCCGAGGTGACTGGCTGCTGAGTCACCCCGCCGGGCCGGGGGATGACCGCCTCCGGGACCCGGCCGCCGGGCTGGCTCGGCGGAATCCCAACCAGATCACCGACCCCGAAGGCCCCGGGCTGGTCGACCCGGACGGCATCGCCGATAGCGCTTTCGGGGTCTTTTCTTCGTATACCCTCCGTCGGAACGTCCCGACCCAAAGGAGGAGGGCATGGGCTGGAGGAAGATGCTCGCGGCCGGTGCGGTCATTGTCGCCATGGTTGCGACTGGCTGCGGCGGCGATGACGGTGGTAACGGCGGAGATACCGGCGACGGAGGCGGGTCCGGGGTGACCGTGACGGCGGCTGACTTCTCGTTCGATCCAACGGAGCTCTCCGTTTCGAGCGGCGATACGGTCACCGTTACGAATGACGGTGCAGCCAGCCACACCTTCACGATCGAGGAGCACGAAGACGCGGTGGACGAGGAGGTTGCTCCTGGCGACACGGCGGACGTCACGATCGACGTCCCCGCCGGTGAGTACGAGTTCTACTGCGAGTTCCATCCGGATCAGATGACCGGCACCCTGACGGTTTCCTAGCCCGGGAGAGGCCCGCGATTCGCATCGGTGGCCCCGGCCGAGGACCCCACACGGTCGCGCTCAGCGCCGCCGTGACGGTGCTTCTGGCCGGGGCCTGTGCGAGCGGCGGCAGCGAGCCCCGGAGGTCCGAGCAACCCCGCTCTACCGACGGTGGCCCCGTCCTCACGGTGCTCCAGCGCGACTTCGCCTTCGAGCC
>JACDCJ010000119.1 GCA_013817655.1 Actinosomnolentus pattersoniae (SeqCode) | reverse complement strand
GGCAACACCCCGCTCGTGGGCATCGAACGCTTCGCGGGCACACCCGGGGTTCGGATGTGGGCGAAGCTCGAGGGACAGAACCCCACCGGATCGCTGAAGGACCGGATCGCGCTCCGAATGATCGAGGACGCGGAGGGCTCGGGAGCGCTCCGGCCGGGAACCGTCATCCTCGAGCCGACGTCGGGAAACACCGGCATCTCCCTCGCGATGGTCGCCGCCCGGAAGGGCTACCGGCTGACGGTCGTGATCCCGGACAACGCGAGCGAGGAGCGTGTGCGGCTGCTCGAGCTGTACGGCGCCGAGATCGTGTTCACCCCGGGTGACAGGGGAACGAACGGAGCCATCGAGGTGGCCGAGCGCATGGCCCGGGACGAGCGCTACTACATGCCGTTCCAGTACGGCAACCCGGCTAACGCCATGGCGCATTACGAAGGCACGGCGGAGGAGATCCTGAGAGACCTCCCGGAGGTCACACACTTCGTGGCGGGGTTGGGAACGGGCGGGACGCTCATGGGGGTCGGACGGCGCCTGAAGGAGCACGACCCGGAGGTCCAGGTCATCGCCGCCGAGCCGGAGCTCGGGGAGCTCGTCTATGGCCTGAGATCGCTGGATCAGGGATTCATCCCCCCGATCCTCGACGAGACCCTCCTCGACCGTAAGGTGCTGGTCTCGTCCGCCGCGGCCCTCCGCGGGGCCAGGGAGCTGCTGCAGACCGAGGGGATCTTCTGCGGAATTTCGGCGGGCGCGGTGCTGCACGTCGCTCGTCGCGTGGCCCGATCGCTCGAGTCCGGCGACGTGGCCTGCCTGCTCCCCGACGGAGGATGGAAGTACGTTTCCACGGGGGCGTGGACGCTGGACATCGACGTGGCCGAGAAGGCCGTCGAGGAGACGCTGTGGTGGTAGGGGTAGGCGGGGAAGGCGGGGAAGGCGGGAAGGCGGGCGGACGTGAGTGATCCTCGCGCGATCGGCGTGTTCGACTCGGGTGTCGGCGGGCTCACGGTGGTCCGCTCCATCCTCGACGACCTCCCGCGCGAACCCGTGCTCTATTTCGGTGACACCGCCCGATATCCGTACGGGCCTCGCACCCTCGAAGAGGTCAGGACGTTCGCCGTGCAGATCGCCCGGCACCTGGTGGAGCGCGACGTGAAGATGATCGTGGTCGCGTGCAACTCGGCGACCGCGGCCGCGATCGAGCAGGTCCGCGCCGCCGTTTCCGTCCCCGTGGTCGGGGTCATCGAACCGGCCGTTCGGGCGGCCGTGCGGGCGACCCGAAACGGGCGGGTCGGCCTCATCGGCACCGAGGTGACCGTGGCGAGCGGCGCCTACCACGATGCGCTGGCCCGACTCGATCCGGGAAGCGAGATCGCGCTCATCGGGCAGGCCTGCCCCGCCTTCGTCGAGTTCGTCGAGCGGGGGGACACGACCAGCCCGGCGCTGCTTGCGGCCGCCGAGCGCTACCTGACGCCGTTGCAGGCCGCCGGCGTGGACACCCTCATCCTCGGATGCACGCACTATCCGCTCCTACGAGGAGCGTTGCACCACGTGATGGGGCCGGAGGTCCTGCTGCTCTCCTCCGCCGACGAGACGGCGAAGGACGTGTACGAGATTCTCGGGGAGCGGGGCCTTCTCAACGAGATGACCCGCCCCCCCGACCACCGGTTCGAGTGCTCGGGGGATCCCGAATGGTTCGCCGGGCTTGGTCGCCGTTTCCTCGGGCCCGAGTTCCTGGACGCAGACCGTGTGTCCCTAGAGCTCTCGAAGAGCCGCTAGCTGTGGAGCTGGTGGTGCTAGGCGGCCAGGGGACGTGGCCGGATGCGGGCGGAGCCTGCACCGGCTATCTGCTGCGCACGGACGGATTCACGCTGTGGATCGACCTCGGGACGGGCACGATGGCGAACCTTCAGCGCCACATCGGCCTGCTCGATGTGGACGCCGTCGTCATCTCGCACCGTCATCCCGATCATCTACTCGATCTTTTTCCCTACTTCTACGCGCGACTGTTCCATCCCGAGCACCCGATGGGCCTGCCGCTCTACTGTCCGCCCGGACTGGTCGACGGAGTGACCGCGCTTCTTTCGGATCAAGGCGGCGCCATGGTGGAGAAGGTCTTCGACGTGCGTGCCGTGGAACCCGGAGAGAGCTTCGGCGTGGGACCGTTCCGCGTACGAACCGCCCCGATGCGACATCCGGTCCCCACGCTCGGCATGCGCGTCGAGGCCGGGGGTGTCGCGCTCGCGTACTCGGCGGACACCGGGCCGACCGACGAGCTCGTCGGGCTGGCCCGCGACGCGGACCTGCTGCTCTCGGAGGCGACCTGGCTGGAGGTTCCGGGCGGCGCGGAGCCTCTGCATCTCACGGCCGGGCAGGCGGGGGAGCATGCGGCTCGAGCGGGCGCCGCTGAGCTCGTGCTCACGCACGTGCGCTGGATGAACACGGATCGGGACGGCGGCCTCGAACGCGCCTCGACGGCCTTCGGCAAGCCGGCCGCGCTGGCCGAGGAAGGGACAAGGGTGACGCTGTGAAGGAGCCGATCCTCCGTACCGATGGGCGGGGCCCGGCCGACCTTCGGCCGCTCAAGGTGGAGATGGGCTACCTCGAATGGGCGGAGGGCTCTGCGATGCTCGAGATGGGGAAGACCAGGGTGCTGGCGGCGGCGTCCTACGAGCCGAAGGTCCCCCGGTTCCTGCAGGGCACCGGAAGCGGGTGGGTCTCGGCCGAGTACTCCATGCTGCCGCGCTCGACGGCCGTTCGAACCCCGCGCGAGATCCAGTCGGGCCGACCCTCGGGTCGGACGCAGGAAATCCAGAGGCTTATCGGACGTTCGCTTCGGTCGGTGACGACGCTCGGCGACATGGGGGAGGGGACCATCTGGGTCGACTGCGACATCCTGCAGGCCGACGGGGGAACGCGCACGGCGTCCATCACGGCCGGCTATCTGGCCCTCGCACAGGCCGTCCGAGGCCTTCGAGAGCAGGGGAGCGTTTCCAAGGAGGTCCTCGCGGATTCCGTGGCGGCCGTCAGCGTCGGAGTGATCGGGGAGGAGCTCTTCCTCGATCTCTCGTACGAGGAGGACTCCCGGGCGGAGGTGGACTTCAACGTCGTCATGACGGGAAGCCGTGGGTTGGTGGAGGTCCAGGGGACCGCGGAGGGAGCGCCGTTCTCGAGGGATCAGCTCGATGCGCTCCTCGACCTCGCGGGGGATGGGATCGAGCGGCTGACCGAGTTCCAGCGCCAGGTGCTGGCGGGCTGAGGGGAGTGTGGCCCCTCGCCCCGCCGTCGCCCTCGCGACCCGAAACTCCGGCAAGGTTCGCGAGATCCTCGAGATCTGCGCGGACTGGCCGGTCCGATGGGTGACGTATCGCGACGCGTCCTGGCCGGAGGTCGAGGAGTCCGGGAAGAGCTATCTGGAGAATGCGGAACTGAAGGCCACGGCCGTCGCCGATGCCCTCGGGATTCCCGCGATCGCGGACGACTCCGGAATCGAGGTGGACGCGCTCGGCGGCGCCCCCGGCCCGCGTTCCGCGCGCTTCGCCGGCCCGGCCCAGAAAGAGGCCGAGAACCTCCGGTTTCTCCTGGAACGGCTGCGTGATGTGCCCGAGGAATCCAGGACCGCGCGGTACCGATGCGTGGCCGTGTACTCGCGGCCGGGAGGCCAGACCCATTACGCGGAAGCGACATGCGAGGGGCGCCTTCTCTTCGAACCGCGGGGATCCGGCGGCTTCGGATACGACCCCGCCTTCGTTCCCCTGGGCCACGACCGAACGATGGCGGAGCTTCGGCCCGAGGACAAGAACGCCATCAGTCACCGTGGGAAGGCGCTTCGAGCGCTTCGCGATATGCTCGGCGCGGATTTTCCGATGTTCGCTTCCGATCCGCATGAGGAGACCTATGAATCGCGTTGACGCTGACTGGCGAGCCGTGGTCGATGGCTATTGGGAGAAGCTGCTGACGTTGGAGCCGGTGCTGGCCACGGAGGTCGGCGACGAGCGTTTCGACGACCGGCTGGCCGATCCGAGCGAAGCCGGGCGTGACCGGCGGGAGCAGGTCCAACGCGGGGCGCTTAAGGACCTGGAGGCCATCGACCGTTCAAGGCTCGATCTCGTGGGCAGGACCACCCTCGACGTCATGGAAGCCATCGCGGTTCGCGACCTCGCCGCGCTCGAGCACCGGACCGACCGGTTTCAGGTCGTGAGCCACCTCTGGGGTCCTGGCACGCTGCTCGCGGACCTCGGGTCGCTGCAGAGAGCCGACACGCCGGAGCGCCGGGACCGATACTTCGCGCGCCTCTCGGCCGTTCCCGCCTATCTCGAGGCCTGCGCGGAGGTGGCGGCAGATGCCGCTCGCGTTGGCCAGACGGTTCCCGTCGTCGTCATTGAGCGGACGATCGCACAGATCGAGCGACTGGTGAAGCTGTCATTTGGCGACGCCCCGCTCGCCACGCCGCTACGGGAGGCGTCAGAAGCCGAGCGCGACCGGTTTGCCGGCCTGATGCGCGAGGTTCTCTGGCCCGCCTACCGTCGCTTCCTCGACGCCCTCCGAGCGTATCGCCCACACGCTCGTGAATCGCTCGGGCTCTGCGCCCTGCCCAACGGCGAGGAGATGTACGCGGCCGAGATCCGGGCATGGACGACATTGGAGATGGAGCCCAGGCGCGTGCACGAGATGGGAGTGGAGGATCTGGAGCGGATCCAGGAGGAGCGCCGACGGATTGCGCGAGCCCTCGGCTACGCGGGGCCCGAGGCCGCCGTCCAGGCCCATCAGGCCAGCGGACGCAACACGGCTGGCTCTCGAGAGGAGGTGGTCCGCCTCGCGGAGGAGCAGGTGCTCCGCGGATGGGAAGCCGCCCCCCGGTTCTTCGGCCGCATGCCCCGCGCCAATTGCGAGGTCCGGCCGATCGAGGAGTACCGCGAGGCGGACATGCCCTTCGCCTTCTACCAGGGACCGACCCACGACGGCGAGCGCCCGGGCGTCTACTACGTGAACACTTCGGACCTGCCCGAGCGCCCGCTCCACCACCTGGCCACGACGACGTACCACGAGGCGAACCCAGGCCACCACTTCCAGGTCTCGATCGAGCAGGAGATGGGTGAGCGACCACTACTTCGCCGCTTCGGTGGGATCCTGGCCGGCAGCGCGTTCATCGAGGGCTGGGGACTCTACAGCGAGCGGCTGGCGGACGAGATGGGGCTCTTCCTGGACGACTACGAGCGATTGGGGATGCTGGACGCGCAGGCGTTCAGGGCGGTGAGGCTGGTCGTCGACACTGGCATTCACGCCTTCGGGTGGGACCGCGAGCGAGCCATCGAGAGGATGATGGCGACGGGCGCCCCCCGCCTGGATTCCGGCATCGAGGTGGACCGCTACATCTCCCTGCCCGGGCAGGCGCTGTCGTACAAGATCGGGCAGTTCGAGATCGAGCGATGGCGCGCGGACGCCGAGAAGCGGGCCGGCGGCTCGTTCTCCCTGAGGGACTTCCACGACAGGCTTCTCGCCGTGGGGTCGTTGCCGCTCGAGGCCGTCGCGCGGGAGCTCGGGTCCGACTCCCCGTAGAACCGTCAGTCCTCGCAGCCCACCCCATCGTGGTCCGGGTCGAGGCGATGGCGATCCGGCGGTAGCACCTCGAAGCCCTTGTTCGGGCGCAGGTCATGGCACCTGACGTCGGGCCCGAAGGGCGCGATGCACAAGGATGGGTAAGACGGGTCGCAAGCAGGCGGATCCGCCGTCGTCACCGTTACCACCTGGCCCGCCTTGACGAGGGCCCCCGGTTTCGGGGTCTGGGAGATCACGGTCCCCGGAAGGAACTCCGCCGTGGTCGTCTGCAGGACCTTCAACTCCACCTTCAATCCCTCCAGAAGCACCCTCGCCACGTCCACGTGGCGGTACAAGAGCTCGGGGAGGGGGTTTCCGACCGGGCCCGCGGGGGCGCTCGCCGAGGAGCTCGACGAGGCGGACGGGGAGGCCCCGCTGGGCGTCGGGTCCGCGGAAGGCGTGGCGGCTCCGTCCGCCGCCGAGGTCCCGGAATCCGCACAACCGGCCGCCAAAAGGAGAAGTGCGACCGCGACGGCAAAGCGGGTCTTGGTGTGCTTGGCGATCATCGGAGCCGAGATACCTCCGGAGGGGCCGGGCAACCGTCAGGCGCCTACGGTACTAGAAGCCTCACGGCGCCGCGGCGTGAACCTCCCGACTGTCGGGGTTTCGCTCCGGTCCGCCCGCCGCCGGCCCTGCCC
>JACDCJ010000118.1 GCA_013817655.1 Actinosomnolentus pattersoniae (SeqCode) | reverse complement strand
GGGCGATAGCCGAACCTGACCCCTTCGAACCGGACCTCCCCACGCCAGCCGCCTTCCGGCTCTGGGGCCGGCCGCGACGGCATCGGGACCGAAGGCTCCTCCTCGAGCACCCCGGAGAGCTTCTCCAGGCCCGCAGCCGCGCCCTGGAACGAGTCGTAGAACTCGCTGATCTCGGCCATCGGCTCGAAGAAGCGGCGGAGATACAGCAGGAACGCGACAAGCACCCCGAGGCGCATGGATCCCCCGACGACGCGCAGGCCGCCGTAGAACAGGACCGCGGCGGTGGTCACGTTTCCGATCACCCGGATCCCCGGCCAGTAGATGGTGATGAGCCGGAAGGCTCGAAGCGTCGCTTGACGGTACTGGTCGTTGACCTCGGCGAAGATCTCGTCGTTTCGCGGCTCCCGCCGGAACGCCTGGACGGCCCGGATCCCGCCGAGAGACTCGGTGAAGTGGATGACGAGCAGCGCGACCGCCTCGCGGGTGCGCCGGTAGGCGGCCGTGGAACGCACCTGGAACCACCTGGAGAGGATCAGCAGCGGGATCAGGGCGGCCAGGCTCACCAGGCCGAGCGGCCGGTCCAGCACCATCAGGATCACGGAGATGCTGATGACCGACAGGGCCGAGGTGACGAGGGTATCCACCCCCTCGTTGAGCAACTCGGTGATCGCGTCGAGGTCCGAGGTCAGTCGCGAGATCACCCTGCCGGACGTGTAGCGCTCGTGGAAGGCCAGGCTGAGCCGCTGGAGGTGGGCGAAGACCCGCTCGCGCAAGTCGAGCAGGACGTCCTGGCCGACCCGCCCCGTTCCGACCACGAAGGCACGGTACGCAAGCCCCTCCGTGACAGCGGCGGCGACGAGAGCCGCCACGACGAGGAACAGCGTCGAGCCGCGTCCGCTTCGAAGCGCCGGGATGCCCCTGTCGATCCCCATTCCCACCAGCCAGGGTCCGGACATGGCCGCGGCGTTCTGCACGAGCACCGCGAGGACGAGCCACCAGACTCGGCGGCGATGGGGCCGCACGAGGGATCCCAGAAGGCGTCGGCTCCGGCGCTGCAACAGGGCCGACACGTGGCCGGAGATCTCCTCTGCCTGCTCGGCGGCGACCCCGCGCCACTGTTCCACCGAGCTCACGAGGCGGGCATCCCCTCGGAGGCCGTCGCCGAGAGGACGGCCGCGTATGCCGGCGTGGTCGCCATGAGCTCGCTGTGCGTGCCCGCCGCGGCGAGGATGCCGTCCTGCAAAAGCGCGACCCGGTCCGCCAGGGCGACGGTCGAGGGCCGGTGGACCACCAGGAGGCCCGTCGTGTCGCGCAGGACGCGGGCGAGCGCCTCCTCGACGAGCGCCTCGGTGTGGACGTCGAGGGCGGAGAGCGGGTCGTCCAGGACCAGGACGCTCGGCCGGGCGATGACGGCGCGGGCCAGCGCGAGCCGCTGTCGCTGTCCGCCCGACAGCGACAGCCCCTGCTCGCCGATCCGCGTGTCGAGCCCCCACGGGAGGTCGTAGACGTACTCGGCCTGCGCCAGCTCGAGCGCCGCCCGGACCTCTTCCTCGGTCGCCTCCGGGTGCCCGAACGTCAGGTTCTCCCGCACGCTCATCGAGAAGAGAACGGGCTCCTCGAACGCCACGGCCACGTGGCTCCGGAGCGAGGAGAGCCGAAGGTCGCGGACGTCATGGCCGTCGAGCGTGATCCGCCCCCCGGACACGTCGTACAGGCGCGGCACGAGCGCGGTCAGCGTGCTCTTTCCGGAGCCGGTGGCTCCCACGATGGCGACGGTCTCGCCCGGCTCCACCACGAGGTCGATGCCGCGGAGCGCCGGGGGCTCGTCAGGGCCGGCGCCCGGGTAGCGGAAGGAGACTCCTTCAAAGGCCAGCCGGCCCCGAACACGCGCCAGGGCGACCGCACCCGGACGATCGGTGACGGTCAGCGGTTCGTCGAACACCTCGTACAGGCGCTCCGCCGCGGTCGCCGCCTCCTCGGCGAGCGCGAGGATCCAGCCGAGGTCGATCACCGGCCATTGCAGCAGCACGAGCATCGACGTGAACGCGACGAGCGCGCCGAGGGACATCCTGCCGTCTGTGACGGCGATCGCGCCCACCAGCACGACGGCAGCCATCGTGAGGTTGGGGATCAGCTGGAGCAGCGCCCAGAACCCCGCCCGCAGGCGCACCATGTCCAGCGACGACTCGCGCAGCGTGCGCGCCGCCCGACCGAAGCGGTCCTGGAGCAGCGGACCGCGGCCGAAGGCCTTGGTCACCCGGATCCCCGTGGCCGATTCCTCAACCAGCGTGGCGAGGTCGCCCTGCTGGTCCTGCACGCGCCGCGACCCGGCCGCGTACCCGGTCCCGAACCGTTTTCCCAACCACGCCGCCGGGGCCATCGACACGGTCACGAGGAGCGCGAGCGGCCAGTTGAGGATCAGCAACAGGATCACCACGGCCGCGCACTGCAGCGCGTTCACGACGAGGAAGATCGCCCCGAACCCGAGGAACCGCCGGATGACGCTCAGGTCGGTGGTGGCCCGGGACAGGAGCTGTCCGGTCTGCCAGCGATGGTGGAAGGCGAGCGACAGCCGCTGCAGGTGCGTGTAGAGGTCGTCCCGGATCCGGGCCTCCACCCGCAGCACCACCCGCTGCTGCACCCAGCGCCGACAGAAGATCAGCCCGGCCTCCGCCAGCCCGAGCCCCAGGGCGAGAACACCCATCCACACGAGCTGCGGGCGGTCTCCGCGGCGGATCGGCCCGTCGACGATGGCCATGATGACGAGGGGGACGACGGTGCTCGCCGCCACGCCGAGGGCGGCGCAGCCCAGCATGACCAGCATCCGGCCCCGGTACGGCCGGACGAAGGCGCGCATCCGCCACAGCGGGCCGAACCGACGCAATCCCGTCATCGTTCGAGGATCTCAGGTGCGGCGGCGATCACGGACGGCCGTGGCAGAAAATGGCCGCGACGAGACCGCGCGGCGAGCTCAGTCGCCCTCGAAGGCTCCGAACGGGTCGGTGGACGCGCCGGGGGCGGCCTCGTCCGCCCGGGTCGCCCACGAGGGGAACGGGAATCGGATCTGAACCGGGATCGGGATGTGCGGCTGCTGCAGGATCATGGACCCCGGCTTGAGGATCGACGCGCGCGACCTGGTCACCGCGGGGAGGAAGCCGTATTCGCTGCGCTGCGCCTCGGCCGTGTCCAGGCGCCCGACCACCCGGAACGCCGAGTTCGCGATGACCCTTCTCTCGACCTCGCTCGCCGTCTGCTCGGCGCCGATCAGGATCATCCCGAGCGACCGCCCGCGTTCCGCCACGTCCAGCAGCACCTCCTTGATGGGGCTCCACCCCTCCCGGGGGGCGTAGCGGTTCAGCTCGTCGAGGACGAGGAACGCGAGCGGCTCCCGGCGCCCCATCCGCTCCTTGTGCTCGAAGAGCCGCTTGATCACCACGCCGGTGACGAAGCGCTTCGCGCGGTCGTGGAGGTTGTGGATGTCCACGACGGTCACCTGGTTCGCCTCCCAGTCGATGCGGTGGCGGCGTGGGTCCTCGGCCTCGCGACCCCAGATGAGGTGGTTCTGGTCAAGGCGGAACCGACCGGAGTCCAGGCGACGGACGAAGGCGGCAACGGTCGCGTCGGAGAGCCGGCCGCGCCAGGGGGAGTGGTCGTCCTCGACGTTCGCCCGGATGGCGTCACAGAGCTCGTCGAAGCTGCGCACCGGGTAGCCCCCGTGCAGCACGGTGGCCTCGTGGTCGGGGTCGTCCTCGCACTCCCGGTCCAGGAACGACTCCACCCGCGCGACCAGGTCCGCGATCTGCGAGCGCTCGTCGTCGGCCTCCGCGAAGAGGAACCGCAGGTACTTCTCCCGGACGAACTCGCGCACCGTCCAGTAATAGGCGGTCACGCCGTTCGACCGGCTCTCCACGTGGGGGATGGCCTGTCCCCCCGCGCCACCGCGGGGTGGCGCCCACAGGCCCACCGACTCGAACGGGCCTACGGGGAGGTCGAGACGCTCGTAGTCCTCGCGCTGCGCCTGCGTCAGCCTGGCGTTCGGAGTGTCCAACCACATGAGATCCTCGCCCTTCACGTTGAACACGATGGCCTTCGTGTTCCCCCGGTAGCCGCCGAGCACCGGCGAGTGGAACAGGGCGTACAGCAGGAACATGGCGTAGGTCGTCTTCGTGGCGACGCCCGAGACGCCGGAGATGTTGACGTGGGCCCCCCGTGTGCCGTCCAGGAAGTCGAGGTCGAGGAACATGGGCTCGCCGTCGCGCGAGAGCCCGCCCACCACCCGGCGGGTCATCTGGTCGAAGTAAAGGGCCTCGTCGCGGTCCTTCCCGCGCGCCCGAAGGGCCGGGAGGCCCGGCATCGGAGGCACGAAGACCTCCGGCTCGAACCGGGTGGCGACCACCTGGGCCGCGACCGCCGTGTCGACGGGGAGCACGCCACGGTCGATGAGGAAGACATCGGTGTCGAAGGTGGCGCCCTCGTGGCGAGCGCGGACCTCCTGGACCAGGCCGGCGATCCGCACGATGCCTCGCCCGGGAACCTCCGTGTCGACGATAACCGCGTCGTCGAGCTGCAGATAGGCGTCCGGGCTCACGCCCACCCAGAAGGAAAGCGGCGTGGCGTCCTCGGTACCGATCACCATGCCGACCGGTTCGCTCGCCATCTCGGGTTCCACGGGCATCATCCCCCTCCGTCGCCCTCCACCATCCAACGCAGAAGCGCCCGGCGTAGGAGGCGGCCGTCGCCCATGCGGTGCCGAAGCCATGCCTCCAGCCCGCCCACCGGCGCGAGGTTCTGGGGAGCTCGGGGATCGGTGGGGCGCCCGGCGTAGGCGGGGAGAAGAGCGGTCACCCTGTCCGCCAGCCCCACGGCGGTGTCGAGGCCGACGCCCGCCCGGACCTCGCACCGGACGATTCCTGCCTGATCGTGCCAGGGCACTCGAAGGGGCACGAGCCGCAAGTACCACGCGTAGCGCTGAACAGGCTGGTCCTCGTCGCCCAAGGCGAACAGCGGGGTTCGCTCGCCGGGGCCGAGGAGCGCCAGCAGGTGCTCGCGCCCCTCCTCCAGGTAATGACGCGAGAACCGCTTCACCATGCCGACCACGGGCGCGTCGGTTGGGTGGAAGAAGCTGAGTGGCCCGTCCACCACGACCAGCCTCCCGGCCCGGGCCGACACGCGCGCCGCCATCGCCGCCTCGGCCTCCTGCATCAGGTTCTGCAGCTTCCACAGCGGCCGGTCCGGGTCCAGGGATGGCTCAGTCGCGGGTTCGAACGCCACGCGCTGCACCCCGACGGAGACCTCCACACGCCCGGGCATGACGCCTCCGCCCGCGACCACCGCCCGGCCCACCTGGTGCTCGTCGAAGGTGGCCCGGCCGTCACAGCACACCGACCCGATCGCGAACGAGCCGAAGAGTCCCGGCGCCCGGCGGCCCCCGTCCTCGGCCAGCAGGCGAAGCTCCACCCTCCGCACGCCGTCGACGAACCAGACCGGGCCCTCCTCGGCCGGAGTGGGGGAGAGCGGCGTCGACCAATCGAGCGTCTCCACCAGCGGATCGGCGACAGGAAGCTCCTCCTCGAGGCGGGCCTGAAAGCCCATCCCGTACTCCGGAGCCCAGGGATCGGCACGCAGGACGACCATCGTCCCGCAGCATACGCCAGGCCTCTGACCCCTCCGGGGAGGCTGCGGAAATCGGGGCAAAGTCTCGATGGCCGGTAGAGACTTTCACGGAGCCGACGGTGAGGTGACAAGACGCACCCTGAATGGGGGATTGACAGTTGCTCTGGCAGGGCATACAGTTACCGCGGCTCGCCGCCCCCGGGTGGCGTGCCGTGGACCCAAGAGGCCGAGTAGAGAACGCGGCACCCCGGTGCTGCGGCACCAAAGGTCTCTTGGGTCCATCTCGTTCCCCTGCTTCCATCGGGAACAAACCTGGGAGGCCGCCGGTTTTCTTCTTGACCCCCGGGTACATGGGCGTGCCCGGCGCGTAGAATCCACCGTCGCCAAGAGCGCGGGAGGCCATACCCGAATGAGAGAAGAGACACTGGAAGAAGAGGAAGAGGACATTCAGCCGGACGCCGACACCGAGGCGGAGCCGGAGGAAGCCGCGCCCGAGGCACGTGCCGAGGAGCCGGACGAGGCGAGTTTGGACGAGATCCTCGAGAAGCCGGCCCCCGACGAAGAGGAGGACGAGGAGTCTATCCTGTCACTCGGGACCGAGGAGCCGCTCGAGACGCTCTCGGTGAAGATCGAGCCCAAGAAGGACACCGAGTTCGTGTGCCAGAAGTGCTACCTGGTGAAGCC
>JACDCJ010000117.1 GCA_013817655.1 Actinosomnolentus pattersoniae (SeqCode) | reverse complement strand
CAGGACCTCCTCCCCGTCGAAGCCTCCGACGACGAGCACCCTGCCGTCGGGAAGGACCGTGGCGGTTTGCTGGTCCCGGGGCGAGGACATGCTCGCCGTGTACGCCCAGCGTTGGCTGGTTGGGTCATAGACCTCCGCGGTCTCCGTTGGCGAGCCGTTCGGCAGCTTCCTGCCCCCCGCCACCAGGACCGCCCCGTCGGGAAGGAGGGCGCTCACGTGACTGGCCCTGGCCTCCCCCATCGAGTCCACGACCGTCCAGTTCCCTTCCTCGATGTCGTAGAGCTCGGCCGTCTTCGTCGTCGTCTCGCTGAAGAAGTCGTAGCCCCCCGCCACCAGGACCGTCCCGTCCGGAAGGAGCGTATCGGTGAAGAGCGATCGGCGGTTCGCCATCTTCCCCGTTTGGCTGAACGTCCTGCTCGCCGGCTCGTACACCTCGGCGGTGTCGGCGTCGAGACCGAAGTCCCCGCCCGCGATCAAGACCCGCCCGTCGGGAAGGAGGGTGGCCGTCGGAACCGAGCGGTGGATGACCATGCCCCCCGCGATGACCCACCGGCCGTCTCGTGCCGCGAGGGCCGGCCGGGCCGCCAGTCCGGACGTCAGCAACACCGCGGTGGCCACCGCCCAACCGAGCCGCCTCCACGGCCGCGAAGCCCTGGCCCCGACCCGCTTCTCAATCGCGCCTGCCATGATCCTCACCCTCAATCCTCGAACCTTTAGGGCGCCGGCAGGTTGTCGACCTGGGCGTTGTCCTTGATGTTCGAGGACTGCCCATCCTGGGCACAGACCCCACCGTTGGCACACTTGTCCTCGAGAGCGATGAGGGCCGCCTGCTGCCAGGTCTGGTAGAAGTCGGCATGGAGCCTGTAGTAGGGGTTCCCCGTGTCCTCGGGCCCCGGGCCCGCCAGGGTGAAGGTAACGTTGTAGTAGTGCTGTGAAGCGGCGCCGCATCGCTGGGTGCAGGTCGCGAGGGTCGAGGGAAGGTTGGCGACGCGGAAGGTCGTCGCGTTCTTGCTGACGATCTGATAACCCGCGGCCGGGCTGTCCCATCCCTCCTTGGCTCCAGTGACATCGACGAAGTCGCCAACGGAAAGGCCGTGGGAGGGGAAGTTGGCGATCGTGAACTTGCCCTGGCACAGCCCGCCGCTGCAGGTGCCGGAAACGATCTCCGTCCTCGCCAGGTTGTACGCGAGGCAGGTGGTGCAAGGCGTCATGAGGGTCCCGCCGAAGTGATCTCGAAGCGAGAGCTTGATCAGCTCCTCGTCGTAGGGAGGCTCACATGTCGTATCGGAGACTCCTCCGTCCTCGTCCGGGTACTTGACGTGGCTGGGGCCGATGGGGGCGTCTGGCGCCAGCCCCTCGTAGCCATCCCAGCACCTCGGCATCTCGACCACGCCGACGATGCCGTCCACGAAGTCCCCAGAAGGGAGGTCCCTGTACGGGGCGCAGTCGTAAGGGTGGCTCAGGCTCGGGGTCGGCAGGGCCTCGGACTGCCCGCAGTGCCAGTGGACGTGCTTGTTGCTCGCGGCATCCGGGGCGTCGCTCTTCCCACCGATGAGCTGCAATCCCTTGGGGTGGTGCAGCGCGGGACCGAAGTAGTAGGCGCGGATCCGCTCGGGGGCGACCGGGACGCCGCTTAGGTAGGCCGAGGGAAACCAGTAGGCGGCCGTGTCGTAGGTGAGCATCCCATGCGGCTGGCCGCAGGACAGGCTGGAGTCTCCGGCCGTACCCCCGGTTCCGGCCTGCAGCCCCTGTGTGGGGCGCAAGTCCGCCTGGAAGCGCGAGGAGTCCAGGACCGTCTTCACCCTCCAAACACCGTTGTAGCCGGCCACGCTCACGTCCTAGACCCGCACCGAGGTCCCGACCGTGAAGAAGCTTCCGACAGGAGCCGTCGTCGTGAAGGTGGCGATCGTGCCACTCTGCGTCGCAGAGGCCAGCGAGGCAGTGGCGTCAACCAGTTCGCCGGTCCTGGAGGCAGCGTTGGTGCGGGGGTTACCGAAGAAATCATGTCGGTGGCTAGCGCCAGGCTGGTCAAACAGCAGGATGGGGTCGTCCTTCAGCGACTTCACGTATCCGCACTCGACGATGAAGACGTTCTCCCCACCCAGAGGATCCTCCTGCGCAAACGCGGGAACCGCCGAGAGACTTGCAAGGATCAGCATGAACGGCACAAGAGCCGTCCTTCGCCCTGTCCTGGTCCCGAATGCGGTCATCTTCCCCCCAATAGCGCTGTCCAAGAGGAACGCGTCCGACTCGAATCAGTCCTTGCTGGAGATACCCTCCCGAGACAGCACCAGAGTCCATATCTCGCTCGACGCAGGAGCCAGCAGTCTACGACTGTTGGGGCTTAGCTGCTTCTATCGCTTGCAGGACCTGGTCCGCCGACGCGACCAAAGGAGCGGGCCGATGAGCGGACCGCCCACCCGCGACATTAAACCCCTGCCGCCGTCTCGAGGGCGATCAGCGCCGACCGGTCGGTGGCGAAAAGCACCCGGACCGCTCCCTGGCCCCGGACCACCGACACGGCCTCCCCATCGGAGAAGGTCTCCATGGTCACCGCGAACTCCTCCGCCTCCCCCTCGCCGTCCCACACCGTATCCAGGAGGACGGCGGTCCGGCTTCCGTTCGCCCACGCTCGGTACGTGCCACCGTCCCATCCCGAGGCGGCGGCTTCGGCCTCGTTCGAAGACAGGCGAAGGTCGAACAACAGCCGGAGCCATCCTTCCCCGACATCCATCTCGTCGACCAGCGTCCATCCCTCGCCGAGCTTCGAGGACAGGTCCGGCACCGCGAGATCGAGGGGCTTGTCGCCGGGATACTTGTCGGGGTGCAGGATCTGCTCGGTGGAGACCGGCGGATCGCGGAACGCGTCGTTCAATTGCGCCACGCCGCCCCTGGCGAGCAGCGCGCTCACGAAGGCCTGGCCGTTTGGATAGGGGAATGACAGGAGGGATCCAACGAAGGGTGGCACGGAGGCGGGGGGGGCGGTGAAGGAGCCGGCGGCCTCATTCGCGGCCTCGAGGAGCTCCGCCGGGCCGAGGTGCGCCACCGCCCATCGCTGCTCGAAGGTCCGGGCCGATCCCTCCGCCAGGGCCAGGTAGGCGCTCAGCTCCTCCTCCTCGCATCCGGCCTCGAGCGCATCCGCCCGCTCGAGCCCGAAATGCTGGTCGTCGAGCGCATGCGTCAGCTCGTGTGCGAGGGTGAGTTCCTCGAGAGGGGACGGGTCCTCGGACCCTATGAAGACGATCTCTCCCGAGACGGTGTCGTAGAAGCCTATGAACTGGCTTCCGGCGTAGTCGAGAACGGCCTGGTGAAGGTCGGTTCCCGCTGGCAGCGCACCCATCGCGATCCAGGCTCGCTGCCTTCGGCCCATGATCCCCTGCGGAAAAGATCGGTCGATGCTCTCACGCAGACGACGGTTGATCTCGGCCCGCGTCAGTGGCTCGGGGACGACCGCCGTCCGGTACGTGAGTCCACGAACCCCCTCCACCTCCTCGGCCACCTCCTGGATCGCCGCCGGGAGCTCCTCGGGTTCGGGGCCCGGCTCCTCGGAGGGCGGCGGGGGCCGATCACACAGCGTGAGCGGGCGAGACGCGGGTGGCTCGGGGGACGCCGCGGTCGGGGGGTCCAGTTGCGTGCAGGCCGAGAGCAGGGCCGCCGCCGAGAAGGCGACCGCCCGACGGGAACGGCTCACCGTCCCCGTCGGGGAAAGACCGAGGCGATCCCAGATACGACGGCGACAGCCGAGCCGCCGATGGAGATCCATGGCGCCATCGGGCCCGAACGGAACTGGGCGAACGCGAGCGCCCCTGCCGCCGCGAGCATGAAGAAGAATCCCACCGCGTAGACGCTGAGAGGGGAGAACGGGGATATGCGCCGATGGCGCCTCAGGCCTTCGAACGCACCGGGCGTCCCGGTCTCCGGATCCGCCTGCGCCGGAATGTCTTCGGGGCCGGAAGCCGGCGCCGCCTTGCCGCCCCAGTAGGCCGCCCGACGCTCTTCCGGCGTGCGGAAGGGCGGCCTCGGCCTCGGCTCCGGCGAGGCCCGGTTCAGTTGAGGCGCTCCTCGAGACGGCGGGCGAGCTGTGCGATCGGCACCCGCTCCTGGGTCATGGTGTCCCGTTCCCTCACGGTGACCGCATGGTCCTCGAGGCTCTCGAAGTCGACGGTCACGCAGAACGGAGTTCCCACCTCGTCCTGTCGCCGATACCGGCGGCCGATCGAGCCGGCGTCGTCGTAATCGCTCATCCACCGGGCCTTCACCAGGTCGAACACGCGGCGTGCCTCCGGCACGAGTGCCTCGTTGCGCGAAAGGGGCAGCACCGCCACCTTCATGGGAGCGATGTCCCGATGAAGACCGAGGACGGTCCGCCGCTCCGTGCCGCCGCTCGCCTTGGGCGCTTCCTCCACGCGATAGGCGTCCACGAGGAAGGCGAGCATGGCGCGATCCACCCCGCCGGACGGCTCGACGACGAAGGGCAGGTACCGTCGGTCACCCTCCTGGTCGAAGTACGTTAGATCCTCCCCCGAGAACTCCTGATGGCGCCGCAGGTCGAAGTCGGTCCGGTTGGCGATGCCCTCGAGCTCGGACCACCCGAATGGGAACTCGTACTCGACGTCGGTGGCGGCCTTCGCGTAGTGGGCCAGCTCGTCCGGCTCGTGCGGCCGCAGGCGGAGCTTCTCTTCCCGGATCCCCAGGTCCAGATACCACCGCAGGCGCTCCTCGACCCAGTATTCGAACCACTTCTCATCCGTCCCGGGCTCGACGAAATACTCCATCTCCATCTGCTCGAACTCCCGGGTCCGGAAGATGAAATTGCCGGGGGTGATCTCGTTCCGGAACGACTTCCCGATCTGAGCGATCCCGAAGGGGATCTTCATTCGCGAGCTCTGCTGGACCGTCCGGTAGTCGGCGAACACGCCCTGAGCCGTCTCGGGACGCAGGTAGACCGCCGCGGCGTCCTCCTCCACCGGCCCCATGTGCGTCTTGAACATGAGGTTGAAGCGCTTGGGGTCCGTCAGCCGGCCCCCGCACTCCGGGCACCGAAGCGTGGCCGCAGCGACCCCGGG
Organism: Actinosomnolentus pattersoniae (SeqCode); assembly: GCA_013817655.1. Taxonomy (GTDB): domain Bacteria; phylum Actinomycetota; class UBA4738; order UBA4738; family UBA4738; genus JACDCJ01. The sequence continues at coordinate 1,350 of JACDCJ010000117.1, read as the reverse complement.
CGCCCAGTCCGGGAGGTGGTCCTCTCGATACCGCCGGTGGCAGTCGTGGCACTCGACAAGCGGATCGGCGAAGGAATCCACGTGCCCGCTCGCCTCCCACACACGGGGCGACATGATGATGGCGGCGTCCAGCCCGACGATGTCGTCGCGGCCCTGAACGAGGGCCCGCCACCAGGACCGCTTGATGTTGTTCTTGATCTCGACCCCGAGGGGGCCGTAGTCCCACGAGGAACGCAGGCCGCCGTAGATCTCGCTGGAGGGAAAGACGATGCCCCGCCGTTTGGCGAGGCCGGTGATGGCGTCCATCAGGTCGGACATCGGGGAGGCTCCCTTCTCCCGGCCGCTGGCTGCGGCCGCTGGCGTGCCATCGATGATAACCGTCAGGTGGAGATCGACGGCCCCGGGGGGCGCGCCGCCTCGTCCAGGATGTCGAGCGCCTCGGGCGGGAGCCCGTGGATCCGTATGGCCGACCGCAGAAGCCGAAGGTAGGTGTCGGTCGGGCGGATGTAGGCCTTCTGATGCGCGACCCGATAGGTCTTCGCGATCACCGGTCCGTCGGGGCCATGCACGCAAACGTCTTCTCGCCGGAAGAAGGTCGGATGCCCCTGATAGGCGTCCAGCCCGCTCATGTCGTCGGGGATCTCCCAGAGCACGCCCCACACGTGCGCCTCCTCGTCCGTCGCGAGGTTCGTCGCTCCCCCCTCCCACAGGGTGGAGTAGACGCTGAACTCCAGGCGGAATCCGTCCAGCCGGGCCGGGCCGATGGCTCGGGCTTCGGGAACGCGCTTCCCCATCTGCCCCGGGTCCATGTTCGCCCCGTACGCGAAGTAGAGCAGCATGGTGTTGCATGATATGTGGGGGAACAAGAGACCGGTAGCCGACAACCGGTGATCAGGGAGAGACCGCTATTTTCGGCGCCTGTGAAATCATCGAGCGAGCGATCTCTATGAGCAGATCGAGGCTCTCGCCGCCCGAGATCTGAACATCGAGCCCGTTCAGGCCGAACTGCAAGAAGGCGCTACTCGTCGCGTCCTTTGAGCTGTGGGCCTGGACGCCCAACGCCACGACGCCATCGATCGTATAGAGGCTCTTCGCGGGAAGCGGCGCATTCTCGATGCTCTCTTCCCACACTTTCTCGGGCTCCGAGGAATACTGCCAGACCTCCTCCGCAACCTCGAGATGCTCTCGGCGAACCGGTTCGTCGGGGGCTTCGGGACGTGGAAACTGCATCAACACCAGCGTTCTGTCAGGCGTCAGATAGACCGTCTCAACGTTGTCCCGGGACGCGCTGGGATGATTGGGCAAGATGACCTTGAATGCCGCCTTTGCCAGAGCATCTTCTATTGTGAC
>JACDCJ010000116.1 GCA_013817655.1 Actinosomnolentus pattersoniae (SeqCode) | reverse complement strand
CAGGACAGCGGGGTCGACGACCACTCCGTCGGCGATGACCGGGGTCACCGTCGGATACAGGATTCCCGACGGGACGAGGTGCAGCTTCAGTAGCTGGCTCCCAACCATGATCGTGTGGCCCGCGTTGTTTCCGCCCTGGTAACGAACCACGTAGTCGGAATCGCGCGCGAGGAGGTCGGTCGCCTTTCCCTTCCCCTCGTCTCCCCACTGGGCACCGACCAGGATGGTCAGCGGCACGGCGCCCCCCGGTAGGCGCGGCGCCTCATCGCTCGATGCGGAAGCGGATCCGGACGTGCGTGTGGTACTCCTTGATCTGATCGCCCTCGACGATGGCGCTCGTCTCGAGCACCTCCATGCCCTCCACCCCGCGAAGCGTCTTCGTCGCCTCGGCAAGAGCCTGGCCCGCCGCGTCCCGCCACGACTCCGCGGAGACGCCTACCAGATCTATCGTCTTGATAACCGACACGCGCTCCCCCTTCCCCTCGCCCCTGGCTACTCGCCCCCGCCCACAGCGGAGGAATAGACCTCGATCATCCTCAGGTAGTTCTGTGCGATCGTCTTGGCGGCTGCGGCGCGATCGCTCTGGCCGTCCAGGTACGCCTTCAACGCGTCCCACCAGATGGTGCGGCCGATCGCGAACCCGATGTAGCCGGGGACGCCGGCGCCCTGTCGAAGCCAGTGGACGACCGCCTCGTCGTTGGCGCCGCGGCCGAGGACGACACACGCCACGGAGTCCCGGCCCTGCGAGCGAACCTGTTCAGAGATCCGCTCGCAATCCTCCCTCTTGTCGATCCCCTCGATCTTCCAGATGTCCGGCTCGACGCCCGCCGCCTGGATGTCGCGGATGGCGGTCACCATGAGGCCCGGTCGAACCTCCCGGTCGTACCTGTCGACCTCGCCCCCCACCCCCTCGAGCTGTGGCGGCTCGGCCGCGACCAGGAGCTCGAAGAGGAACTTCCGGTTCTTCGCGTGCAGCCATTCCGACAGCTCCTTCAGCCTGATGAGCTGCCGGGCGTTCATCTCGCGATCGCCCTCGGGGTTGTACCGGACGAGGACCTTGCTGAAGGCCGGATCGAACTCGAGGATGTGCTCGCCGAACTGCTCGCCGTAGTCGAAGTCGAACTCGTCCTGCCCGCTCTTCTCGACCGGCATCGCCAGTGTGAGACCTTCGTCCTTCGCGGCCCGGGCGATTGCTGCGCCGAACTGCTCGTCGACGAGCAGACCGGCCTCCTCGCGGGGAGCTCCCTGGGCGATCGCCTCACGGAAACCGTCGAAGATCACCGCCTTCGCGTCGGATATCCGCTCGGTGTCCTCCGGGGAGGGATCGCCCGCGATGCCGAGCATCTTCTTCTGGAACGAGCCGCGATGATCGAACGCCAGGATGTAGAGGTTCTTGTCGTATCCGAGACCCATCGTCTGCCCCTCCTTGCCGACTCGCATGCCGTGGTTGCCGTTCTGCCGGGCCCGCCGTTTGGGCGATCATAGGCCGAGGGGCGGCGGCGGGGCTTACTGGCTAAACGGGTTCTCCGGTTTCATGAGCTGGACTGGGATTGGGGCGGCCTCCTCGGCGAAACGCTGTCCATCGACCTCCGTGCCGGCGACGAAGCCGTAGTGCATAGGGACGGCCAGCGCCGGCCTTATCGCCCTTGCGAGCCCGGCCGCCTCCGTCACATCCATGGTGTACGTCCCGCCGACCGGGAGGAACGCGACGTCGGCGCGGACCTTGGCGAGGTCCGGCAGGCGATCGGTGTCCCCCGCGTGATAGTAGCGATGGCCGCCGAGGTCGAGGACGTAGCCGACCCACTCGTTGGCCCGTGGATGGAACTCCAGTCGTTCCTCACTGACGTTGTACGCCGGGACGGCCTCCCCCCGGATCCCCGAGACGTCGATCGAGTCGCCAGGTCGAACGGCCAGGACGTCCCCGCTGAGCTCCTGGGCGATGTCATGGGGAGCGACGATCCTGGTATCGGCCTTACGGATCCTTTCGATGTCCTCCAACGAGAAGTGGTCGTAATGAGCATGGGTGATGAAGATGACGTCTGCGGGGTCGGGCCGCGTGACTCCCCACGGGTCGATGTACACCATCAGCCCATCTCCGCGCCACTGGTAACTGGCCTGCTTGAACCAGACGAACCGATCGAGCATCGGGGCCTCCCATGACCGGAACGAGGCGTTCACCAGCGGCCACCGCCGCCGCCGACCGAGCCTAGCACCGTTGTCCTCCGGAGCCCCTGATACCCTCGGCGGACGCCATGGACGCACCCGCCTCGGGCCGGAGGCCTCCTCGATCCCGCGGGGCGGCGATCTCCCTCTTGCGCAGGAACCGGGACTTCCGTCGCCTGTTCCTCGCGCTCCTCGTCTCCTTCGCCGGGGACTGGTTCCTCTTCGTCGCCCTCACCGGCCTCGTGTTCGATCTCACCGGGTCGCCGGCGTTCGTGGCGGCGTTGTTCGCATGCACGACTGTCCCCTTCGCCCTCTTCACCTTCGTCGGAGGCCCCCTCGCCGACCGGCTGAATCGGCGCACGCTGATGATCGCCGCGGACCTCCTGCGGGGCGCGCTCGCCCTGGGGTTCCTCTTCATCTCCCGGCCGTCCCAGATCTGGCTCGTCTTCGTGCTCGTGGGCGGCATCTCGGCCCTGGGTGCGGTCTTCGAGCCGGCTTCCTCGGCCGCCATCCCGAACCTTGTGGACGAGGACGACCTGGGCACGGCGAACGTGCTCTTCGGAGCGACGTGGGGATCGATGCTGGCGATCGGCGCCGCCCTCGGAGGACTGGTCGTCTCCGCCTTCGGCAGAGAAGTCGGCTACGTGTGCGACGCCGCGTCCTTCCTCTTCTCCGCCGCGCTCGTACTTCGGATCCGACGTCCAACGGCGGAGGCGCGAGCGCCCGCACGCGAGCGCCCGAGCCTCCTCGCCGCCACCAGGGAAGCGTTCGCGTACGCGCGGCGAGATCACCGGGTGCTCGCCCTGCTCACCGTGAAGGGAGGCTTCGGCCTCGCGGCCGGCATGGTCGGCTTGCTGGCGGTCCTGGCCCTCGACGTCTTCCGTGCCGGAGACCGGGGGACGGGGTGGTTGCTCGCCGCAAGGGGGATCGGAGCGCTGGCCGGCCCGTTCATCGTTCGGCGGGTCATGCGAAAGCACGACCTCCGGCCGCTCTTCCTAGCCATCCCGGTGGCCTTCGGGACGTACGGGCTCTTCTACGCGGCTGCCGCGTGGGCGCCTCAACTGTCGGTGGCCGCGGCGCTCATCCTCGGCGCACACCTCGGTGGCGGCGCGCAGTGGACCCTCTCCTCGTACGCCCTCCAGACGATAGTGCCCGACCACGTGCGGGGACGCGTGTTCGCGTTTGACTACGGGCTCGTGACCTTCACCATCGCGGTCTCGGCCACGCTCGCGGGAATCGCGGCGCAGGCATTCGACGTCAGGATCGTCATGTTCGTCCTCGCGTGCGTGGCGCTCGCCTACGCCGTCGTCTGGTACCTGGCCACGACGGGCGTCCGGCGGAGCATCACGACGGCGGAGCCGACTCGGGCGGAGGTGCCCTGAAGTCCACTCGCGGCGCCTCTTCCGCCTGCGGACGGACCGCCTCGTCGATCTCGAAGAACTGCTCCTCCGAGAACCGGAAGGCGCGGGCGACGATGTTCGAGGGGAAGGACTGCACGCGCTGGTTGTAGGCCTGCACGGTGGCGTTGTAGAAACGCCGAGCCCCCTGGATGCGGTCCTCGGTGGTGGCGAGCTCCGCCTGCAGCGCCAGGAAGTTCTGGTCGGCCCGCAGGCTGGGGTAGTTCTCCGCCACGGCGAAGAGCTGGCGCAGGGCGGCAACGAACGGCCCTTCGGCCGCCGCCTGCTCGGCGGGTGAACCCGTTTGCGCCACGGCACCGGCCCGGGCCTGCGTCACGTTCTCCAGGACCGCGCGCTCGTGGCCCGCGTACCCGCGAACGGTCTCGACCAGGTTGGGGACTAAGTCGTATCGCCGCCGCAGCTCGGTGTCGATGTTGGCGAAGGCGTTCCGCACCTGGTTCCGCTGAGCCACGAAGCGGTTGTAGGAGACGACGATCGCGATCCCCAGCAGGAGGACGATGCCGAGGGCGATCCAAAGGGGGGTCACGGAGAGGCCGCGTCCCTGGAATACTCTGCAAGAGACGGCGTTTCCAACCGTCGTACGGAGCATGGGCGCCCGAGCACGGCCAGAGTATGACGGAACGAACGAGCGACCGAAAGGGGCTGCGTGGACCTCGAGGCGGCACGGCGGTTCCTGAAGGAGAACCACCGAGCGGTGCTGGCGACCCGCCGAGCGGGCGGCGGGCTTCAGCTCTCGCCCATCCTTGTGACCCTCGACGGCGACGGAAGGGCCGTGGTGAGCGCGACCGAGACCCGGATCAAGACCAAGAACCTCCGCCGCGATCCTCGCGCCACGTTGTGCGTCATGAACGACCGGTTCTTCGGAGCCTGGCTGCAGATAGAGGGGTCGGCGACGATCCTTTCGTTGCCAGATGCGATGGAACCGCTGGTCGACTACTACCGGAGCGTCGCGGGCGAGCACGAGGACTGGAATGAATACCGCTCGGCGATGCGACGAGAGCAGCGCGTGCTGATCCGCATCGAGATCGAGCGCGCGGGGCCGGACCCCTCCACCTAGGGCCGTTCCTTCCGATCATCGCCAAGACGTGTCAGGATTGACATGTCATCTCGGCACCGAACGGAGGGAGAGGGCCCGTGTCTCTGCGCCACGCGCTGCTCGGCCTGCTGGCGGAGCGTCCCATGAGCGGGTACGACCTGACGAAGGTGTTCGACAGCTCGCTCGCGTACGTCTGGTCGGCGAAGCACAGCCAGATCTATCCGGAGCTCGCCCGCCTTCGCGACGCGGGGCTGATCCGCCAGGTCGCCGCGGGGGCGCGCGGCCGCAAGGAGTACGCGATCACCGACGCCGGCCTGACCGAGGTGCGACGGTGGCTCCAGGAGACCTCACCCGACCGTACGGTCCGGGACGAGTCTTTCCTTCGAGTGTTCTTCCTCTGGTTGATGGAGCCGGCGAAGGCCAGGGACTACCTTCGCGGGGAAGAGGAATACCACCGCGCGAAGCTCGGCAGGTACGAGGAGATCGCCTCGTCTCCGGCCTCGGAGGATCCCGCCTCCCGGTCGGCCAGAATCACGCTCGAGGCCGGCATCCGCCACGAGAGGACGCTGGCGGACTGGGCCGCCTGGGCACTGCGGCATCTCGGCGGCCGCGGTCCCCGCCGCGGTGTGCCCGACTAACCCCCGCGGCGATTGACTAGGCTAGCCGTTTCGTCCTTCCAGGGGGATCGATCTGGCCAGAGGATCGCATCGCGCCCGGTCGTGGCTTCCCGTCCATCCGGCGGTCGCCGCCGGTCTGTGCGCCCTCATCGCGATCGGCGCCTGCACGCTCTGGCAGCAAGGCCGGGACGATGGTGGCCCCGGCGGCACAGAGGGCAGGGCGGTGGAGTCGGCCAACCCGGCCATCGGAGTGATCGACCACGTCATCATGATCGTGCAGGAGAACCGCTCCTTCGATCACTACTTCGGGACCTATCCTGGCGCCGATGGGTTCCCTCGGGACGCCGAGGGTTCGTTCACGGTCTGCAATCCGAACCCGGCCACCGGAGAGTGCGACCGGCCGTACCACGACCCCGATTTCATCGACTTCGGCGGGCCGCACGACGTCTTCGCCGCCCGGACCCAGATCAACGGCGGCGCGATGGACGGGTTCGTGAGCAACCGGCTGAAGCGGGCTCGATGCGTTCCTCCCGAGGACCCGAAATGCGCGCAGGTCATCGCCAACACCGATGTCATGGGGTACCACGACGCGCGCGAGATCCCGAACTACTGGCGCTACGCCGATGAGTTCGTCCTTCAAGACGCCATGTTCGAGCCCAACCTCGGCGAGAGCGAGCCCGCGCACCTTGCCCTCGTCTCGGCGTGGTCGGCGCGCTGCCGGGATCCCAGGGACGTCATGACGTGCGAGCCGAACCTGCACAAGCCCGGTCAGGGAGACATCGGCTTCCCGATGACCCCGGCATTCCCCTGGACGGACCTCACGTACCTGCTGCACAAGAACGACGTGAGCTGGCGCTACTACATCGTCGAGGGCTTCCCCCGCGACTGCAACGACTTCCCCGAGCCCTGCACGACCGGGCCGCGCCTGGCGGAGCTCGGGCCGGGCACTCCCGACATCTGGAACCCGCTGCCGGAGTTCACCACCGTGCATGAGAACGATCAGCTGGAGAACATCACCGACGTGTCCGACTTCCTCGCCGCGGCCAGGGAGGGGACGCTGCCTGCGGTGTCCTGGGTGATGCCCGACTGGGACCGCAGCGAGCACCCCGCCGCCTCCATCAGCGAGGGACAGGCCTGGGTCACGGAGCTCGTCAACGCGGTCATGGAGGGCCCGAGCTGGGAACGCTCGGCCATCTTCCTGACCTGGGACGACTGGGGGG
>JACDCJ010000115.1 GCA_013817655.1 Actinosomnolentus pattersoniae (SeqCode) | reverse complement strand
CGGTAGGAGTGGCTTGCCGGGTCGCCATCCTCGTACGCCTCCGTCTCGACGATGCGTCCAACGAGGAGGTCGCCGTCCAGGCGCCGAACGAGCAAGCGCCCGATCAGTGCCTTCGCGACGATCGGGGACGGGCGCTCGTAGAAGCGCCGAGGAAGGGAGGTGAGGGTCTCCGGGATCAGTCGGGTCAGGGGCGGCCCTTCTCCAGGAAGCTCCGGAGCCTTTCGAGCGGCCAGGCGTTGATGACGTCGTCTTTCGTCAGCCAGCCCCGCCCCGCGGTCCCGACGCCGAAGCGCATGAACGGTAGGTGGACCGTCGAGTGCGCGTCCGTGTCCACAGCGAACTTCACGCCGTGGCGCCTGGCCCACATGATGTGCTCGTCGCGAAGGTCGAGGCGGTCGGGAAACGAGTTGACCTCCAGCGCCGTTCCCGTCCTGGCAGCAGCGCGAAACACCTCCTCCAGATCGAACTCGATCCCGGCCCGCCTGCCGATCATCCTCGCGGTCGGGTGTCCGATGATGTTCACGTGCGGGTTCTCGCACGCCCGGACGATGCGGCGGGTCATCTCGTCCTTCGACTGGTTGAAGTGAGAGTGCACCGAGGCGACGAGCACGTCGAACTCATCCAGGAACGGTGCGTCCCAGTCGACTCCGCCATCCGGATCGATGTTGAGCTCCGACCCGTGCAGCAGCAACATGGGGCTTCCGACCGCGAGCTTCCTCACCTTCTCTCGCTGGGCGAGCATCTTCTCGTCGGTCATCTCCTGCATGTAGAGGTTGGGAGCGTGGTCGGTTATGGCGTAGTACTCGTAACCACGCGCCCGAGCAGCCGCGACCATCGCCTCCAGCGGCGCGAGGCCGTCGGTGAGGTCGGTGTGCGTGTGGAGATCGCCTCGGATGTCTCCGTCTGCCAGGAGGTCGGGCAGCCGGCCCCCGAGCGCCGCTTCCACTTCCCCGCGGTCCTCACGCAGGACAGGAGGGATCCACTGCATGCCGAGCCTTTCGTAGACCTCCTCCTCGGTCTCGGCGACGATTAGTTCGTCGGTCTCGGCGTCGAACAGGCCGTATTCCGAGAGCTTCAGGCCCTTGCGAACGGCCAGCTCCCGGATACGAATGTTGTGCGCCTTCGAGCCCGTGAAGTACTGGAGGGCGGCGCCCCAGACCCCCGGGGACACGACCCGCAGATCGACCCGCAGGCCCTTCGTGGTTCTGACCGAGGTCTTCGTGACTCCTCGAGCGATCACTCGTCCGACGGACGGCAGGTTTGCGAAGGCCTCCATCACCGTCTCGGGGGAGTTCGAGGCCACCAGCACGTCGATGTCCCCGATGGTCTCCACCATGCGCCGGAGAGAGCCGGCGTACGCGCAGCGCGTACACCCCTTCACCGCCGAGAGCTGGGCAAGAAGCTCCTCGGCCAGGTCGGTCGCGAGCCCAAGCTGGACTCGGTCGCCCGACTCCTGGAGGAGGCGAATGCCGCGCAGGACGTTCTCCTCCGTCTTGTCCCCGAACCCCTTGACGCCCTTGAGGCGACCCTCCGCGATGGCATCTGCGAGCTCCTCGACCGAGGCGATCCCGTGGTCCCGGTAGAGCAATAGCGCCCGTTTCGGGCCGAGGGTCGAGATGGAGATGAGCTGTCGGACGCCGGCCGGGATGCGAGCACGGAGGTCCTCGACGGCCCGCATCGTGCCCGTCTCCAGGAACTCCTGGATCTTCGGGGCGATGGACTTCCCGACGTTGGGAATGCCCAGGATGCCCTTGAGGTCCAGCGTCGAGAGATCCGCCGAATGGCCACCGATGGCACGGGCGGCCTTCTCGTACGCTCGGGACTTGTGGGGATCCCCACCGGAGATGGCGATGAGGTCCGCGTACTCCGCGAGGATCGCCTCGACGGCCTCGTTCGCCCGGGCCACCAGGCGATTCTAGCCAGCTCTCGCGGCGCCGCGATCAGCGGCGGCGATCACGCCCGGTCGAGAAGCCGAAGGAGCAGCGCCTTCTGCGTGTGCAGCCGGTTCTCCGCCTGATCCCAGACGACCGAGTGAGGCCCGTCGATCACCTCATCGGTGATCTCCTGCCCACGGTGGGCCGGCAGGCAGTGCATGACGATGACCTGCTCCGCTGCCGCGTCCACCGCCTGCTGGCTCAGCTGAAATCCCTGGAAGACCAGGGTCCGCGCGGTCGCCTCGCTCTCCTGGCCCATCGAGGCCCAAACGTCGGTATAGAGCACGTCGGCTCCCCTGCAGGCGGCCGCGGCGTCGTTCGTCACCTCCACACCGCCCCCGCGCTCGGCGGCGATGTCCTCGGCCCGCCGGACGACCTGCGGGATGGGCTCGTACCCCGGCGGCGTTGCCACGCGCACGGTCATCCCGGCCTTCGCCCCCCCAAGGAGGAGCGAGTGAGCCACGTTGTTGCCGTCACCCAGGTACGTGAGGACGAGACCGCTCAGATCGCCACGATGCTCTCGAACCGTGAGGAGGTCCGCGAGGCACTGACACGGGTGCTCGAAATCGGAGAGCGCGTTGACGATCGGTATATCGGCCGCCCGGGCGAGGAGCTCCAGGCGCTCCTGCCCGAAAGTGCGAAGCACGACGGCGTCGACGTATCGGTTCAGCACGCGACCCGTGTCCTCGATCGTCTCTCCACGACCGAGCTGAAGCTCCGCCGAGGAGAGCGCTAGCGGATGGGCGCCGAGGGAAGCGATCCCGACCTCGAACGAGATCCTGGTGCGCGTCGACGGCTTCTCGAAGATCATGGCGATAGCGAGCCCACGGAGGCGGTCCGCGTAGTCGCCGGGCGATGCCTTGAGCTTCTGCGCCAGGTCCAGCAGGTCGGCGAGCTCATCGGGCGACAGGTCGTCTATGGAGAGAAAGTCCCGCGTCACGCCGCGGAGCATATCCTGCGCGGCCCGGCCAGGCGACACGATCGGCGAAGGATCGAGGCGACCGCGAGGACTCGGCTACCCCGAACGGAGCTCCGCTCCGAAGTCCCGGCCCAGCCGCTCAACGATGGGAGCTACCACCTCGTCCGCCTCCACATCGGTGAGCGTGCGGTCGGGCGCTCTGAACTCCACCGAGAACGCCAGGCTCTTCTTACCGGGCGGCAGGGGCTCGCCGGTGAACACGTCGAAGACCTCCACGGAACCCACGAGCCCTCCCGCGGCCTCTATCAACGCGGCCCGCACGGCGCCGGCGGGGACCCGATCATCGACCTGGAAGGCCAGGTCGCGTGAGACAGGCGGAAAGCGAGGGACGTCCCGGTAGCTGATGTCTGGGGAACGGGCGCGGGCGAGCGCCTGCACGTCGAACTCGGCCACGGCGACCCGACCCGGGAGGTCCACCCGATCGGCCTCCCTCGGATGCAGCTCGCCAAGGCTTCCTGCCGCCTCTCCGGCGAGCGAGATCGTGCACGACCGAGCCGGGTGGAACGGCATGTCGGCGGGAGGGCTCAGGGTCCACTCGCGCACGCCGAGCGCCTCCACCACCGTCTCGAGAACGCCCTTGGCATCGAAGAAGTCCATTTGCGGAGGACGCTCGAGCATCGATTCGGATGAGGAACCGGCAAGTACGAAGGCCACACGCTGACGCTCCTCGACCGGATCGCCCGGCAGAAAAACCGTTCCGACCTCGAACAGCGCGATGGACCGAATCTGCCGGGAGAGGTTTCGCCGGGCGGCTCGGAGGAGCCCAGGGAGGAGGCTCGAGCGCAGGAACGCTTCCTCGGCACTGAGCGGGTTCGACACCCGGATCCCGTCGGAGTGGCCCATCAGCTCGAGTTCCGCCGGAGAAGCGAAGGACAGCGACCAGGTCTCGCGAAGGCCGGCACGTACCAGGGCCTCCTGAAGCCGGCGCCGCAGCGCGTAGGGCTCGGGCGTTCCCCCGGGGTGACGGATCGCCGGAAGGGTGGACCCCACGAGGTCGTATCCCCGGACCCGGATGACCTCCTCGATGATGTCGATCTCCTGCTGGAGGTCCACGCGGTAGCCCGGGACCTCGACCTGAAGGAGACCCTCCCCGGGAGTCACCGCCATCCCCAGCCGCTCGAGTGCGTGAACCGCGTCCGCCGACGACACCTCGTGTCCGGCTATGAGAGAGGCGCGGCTTGGCCGAAGGTTCACCCGGCGCCGGGGGGGCGGCGTCCCCACGTCGATCGACCCCGCGAGCACGGTCCCTCCGGACCACTTCGCCATCAGCGCCGCCGCTCGGTCGGCCGCCCCTGGAACCCCTTCCGGATCGCAGCCCCGTTCGAAGCGAACCGACGCCTCGGTTCGCAGGTCGAGCCGTCTCGACGTTCGAAGCACGCCGGCGGGCCGAAAGTGGGCGCTCTCGAGCAAGACATCGACGGTCCCGGCGGACACCTCGGCATCCGCCGACCCCACCACCCCCGCGATGGCGACCGCCTTCTCCCGATCCGCGATCACCAGGTCCTCGACGATCAGCCGCCGCTCCACGCCGTCCAGGCTCACCAGGGTCTCTCCCTCTCCGGCTCGCCGCACGACGATCGCCGAATCGGCGAGGCGGTCGAGGTCGAACGGATGGAGCGGTTGGCCGAGCTCGAGAAGGACGTAGTTGGTCGCGTCGACCACGTTCGACAACGGACGCATGCCCGAGGCGAACAGGCGCGCCTGCACCGACACCGGTGACGTCCTCACGGTGACTCCATGCACGACCTTCGCCAGATAACGGGGACAGCGCTCCTGGTCCAGCACCTCGACGGTCGCCCGGTCGGAGGCCCTGGGGTCGGCCTCGACCAACGAGGCCTCGGGCGGCCGGAGCGGGACACCCGTGGCGGCGGCCAATTCGCGCGCGACTCCAAGGACCGACATGAGGTCGGGTCGGTTCGGCGTGACCTCGATGTCCAACACGGCGTCGTCCAGCTTCGCGACCGAGGCGAAATCGTCTCCCGGGGCGAAAGCCTCGTGCAGCACGAGGATCCCTCCGTGGTCCGCTGAGATCCCGAGCTCGCGTGGCGAGCAGAGCATTCCGGACGACACGACGCCACGGATCTCCCGAGCCGAGAGTGGGTCTGGCAAACCGGGCACGCTCGCGCCCGGACCCGCGTAAGGCACCAGGTCCCCGGCCACCATGTTCCGTACACCGACCACGACCTCGCGTTCCGCCGATCCCGTCGTGATACGGGCGAGGCAGAGCTTCGCCGAGTGGGGGTGGTCCCGAACTTCGAGCACACGCGCGACCGAGACGCCAGACAGCCGCTCCCACGGCCGGTCGATTCGCTCGACGTTCGCCCCGTTCGCAGTGAGCAGATGGGCGAGCTCCTCTACCGTCTGCTCCGCGGGGCAAAGCTCCCTAAGCCAGGAGACGACGATTCTCACGCCTTCATCCCTTGACCTTCATCCCAAGCCCTGGAACTGACGGAGGAATCGGATGTCCCCCTCGTAGAAGAGCCGGAGATCCGGCACGCCGTACAGGGGCATCGCCACTCGCTCGATCCCCATGCCGAACGCGAATCCCGTGTACCGCTCGGGGTCATACCCGACGTTCTTGAGCACATTAGGGTGCACCATGCCGCAGCCCAGAAGCTCGATCCACCCCTCCCCCTTGCAGGTACGGCAGCCCCGGCCGCCGCAGACGAAGCACGAGATGGCGAGCTGTGCTCCGGGCTCCACGAACGGAAAGAAGTCCGGATGGAACCGCACCCTCACCTGGGGGCCGTACATCGATCTGGCGAAAGCCTCGAGCGTCCCCTTCAGGTCGGCGAACGAGAGTCCTTCGTCAACGGCCAGGGCCTCGACCTGGTGGAAGACGGGGCTGTGGGAGGGATCAGCCGTCTCCTGCCGGAAGACCCGCCCGGGGGAGATCACGAAGACCGGGGGAGCCACCCGTTCCATGGTCCGGATCTGCATGGCGGAGGTCTCCGTGCGGAGCAGCAGGTCCGTCCGCCCCGGGACGTCCAGATAGATGGTGTCCTTCTCGGTCCTGGCCGGATGGTCCGGCGGGATGTTGAGAGCGTCGAAGTTGTACCACTCCGTCTCGATCTCGGGCCCCTCGACGACCCGATAGCCCATCCGAGTGAAGATGTCGACGATCCGATGCATCGTCACTGACAGGGGGTGCAACGATCCGGGCCGCAGGCGCCGTCCGGGTAGGGTCACGTCGATCCGGTCGTCTTCGAGGGCTCGAGCGTCCCGATCTTCCTCGAGCGCTCGGCGACGATCCGAGACGGCCGCGCGGAGGGCCTCGCGAACCTCGTTGGTTCGCCGGCCGACGCGCCGGCGTGCCTCTTCTTCCAGACCGCCCAGGCCCCGCTGGACGGCGGAAAACGGCGCTCGACGCCCGAGCACCGCCGTCTCCGCTTCATCCAGGGCCTCGAGCGTGGCGGCGGCAGCGATCAGGTGGCGCCCTCGGGCCAGCTCCTCGTCAAGCGTGCGGAGAGCGTCCTCGGGTCCTAGAGGCGGTGTCACGGCGGCTGGGAGTCTAGCGAGCTGCCTTCCCCGGGGAGCCTAAGCTCGAAGCTCACGCCGCCGTCCACCTCCACGTCCAACCGGCCACCGTGCGCCTCGGCCAGGCCCCTCGCGACGAACAGCCCTACCTTGCTCCCCTGGCCGCTCCCCTCCGGCCGCGGCCCGAAC
>JACDCJ010000114.1 GCA_013817655.1 Actinosomnolentus pattersoniae (SeqCode) | reverse complement strand
TCTCGATCCAGACGCTCCTCTCCGACCCGCCCGCGCACGACGAGCTGCTGTTCGTCGTCCTGCACCAGGCCTACGAGCTGTGGTTCAAGCAGATCCTGTTCGAGCTCGAGTCGATCCGGGAGTTGCTTTACCGGGGGGACACGCACCGCGCCCGTCACCTCCTGGGACGCGTGCATTCCATCGAGAAGGTGATGACGCAGCACATCTTCGTCATCGAGACCATGACCCCCCAGGACTTCCTCGAGTTTCGCCACAACCTCGCGCCGGCGAGCGGATTCCAGTCGGTGCAGTTCCGCGAGATCGAGTTCCTGTCGGGGCTCAAGGAGCCGGGGCTGCTGCGGCATCTGGGTGAGACGGATGAGGAGCGGGCGCGGCTGGATCGCCGCTTGGCGGAGCCCACGCTCTGGGACGCGTTCTGTCATCTCCTCGAGGCGAACGGCCTTCCCATGCCGGCGGGGGACGAGCCGGTGCGGCGCGAGAGCCTCCTCGCCGTGATGCGAGATCCGGAAGGGCACGCCGAGATCTTCTACACCGCAGAGTCGCTCCTCGACCACGACGAGCTGTTCTCGGTCTGGCGCTTGCGGCACGTCCTGATGGTCGAGCGGCAGATCGGGGCGAAGACCGGCACCGGAGGTTCGAGCGGCGTCTCGTACCTGCGGACGACGCTGGAGAAGAAGTTCTATCCGGAGCTCTGGGACGTGCGCAGCTACCTGTAGCCGCGTCGTAACCTGGGCGTACCGTCCGCGGGGTGGGCGGGAGGAGCAAGCCATGGCCACCGAGCCGAAGACCCGGTACACCTACGCAGACCTGGAGAGGTTCGCCGAGGACAACCTCAGGCGGGAGATCATCGACGGGGAGCTCATCGTGACCGCCGCCCCGGCCACGCGTCATCAGCAGGTGGTCATGACCCTCGCCGGCGAGCTCTACCAGTACGTCAAGTCCCACGGCGGCAAGGTCTTCCCGGCGCCAACCGATGTGTTCTTCTCGGACACCAACGTGGTGGAGCCCGACGTGCTGTTCGTACGGGCGGAGCACGCCTCGAAGGTGGAGAAGAATTTCGTACGCGCTGCGCCCGATGTGGTGGTGGAGGTGTCGTCCCCGTCCACCCGGCGGTTCGAGCTCATCCGCAAGCGTGAGCTCTACGAACGCTTCGGCGTGCCGGAGTACTGGTACGTGGATCTCGAACCCGACCGGGTCGAGGTCTACCGCCTTCACGAGGGCATCTATGGCCCGCCACGGCTGCTTCTCCGTGGAGACGTGCTGGAGAGCCCCGAAGTGCCGGGCTTCGCCCTGGCCGTGGAGGACCTGCTCGGCCCGCCCGAACATGGCTGAGTCTCCTCGACCGGGGTTCGGCGCCCGGGCGGGCCTTGCTAGAATCCGGCTTGAGAATCCGTTCACAAGCTCGATGGCCCTGAGGAGCGCGTGGAGAGCTACTACGAGTCCTACGGGATCGTCACGGCGGTTTTGATCGCCGGGGTCGGCCTTGTCGCCGTGGCCTTCACCCTGGCGAGGATCGTCGCTCCCAGGCGCCAGCTTCCCGAGAAGCTCACCACGTACGAGTGCGGCATCGACCCCGTGGGGGAGGGCTGGTCCCAGTCCCAGATCCGGTACTACATCTACGCTTTCCTGTTCGTGATCTTCGACGTCGAGAGCGTGTTCCTGTTCCCGTGGGCGACGATCTTCGAGCGGCTGGGCTTCCAGGCGGTCGTGGAGATGGGCATCTTCGTGTTCATTCTGGCCCTCGGCCTCCTGTACTCCTACCGGAAGAAGGTGCTGCAGTGGGCCTGATGGACCGAGTCGCGATGCCCCAACCGGTCAAGTTCATCCTCAACTGGGGCCGGAAATACTCGCTCTGGGTGATGAACTTCGGGTTGGCCTGCTGCGCCATCGAGCTCATCGCCACGTCGACGTCCGTGCACGATTTCATCCGGCTCGGCGTCATCCCGTTCGCCCACGGCCCCCGCCAGGCCGACCTCCTGGTGGTCGCCGGCACGCTGACCGACAAGATGGCCCCCGCGCTGAAGCGGGTGTACGACCAGATTCCGGACCCCAAGTACGTCATCTCCTTCGGGTCCTGCTCGAACTGCGGTGGGCCCTACTGGGACTCGTACTCGGTCACCAAGGGCGTCGACCAGATCGTGCCCGTCGACGTGTACGTGCCCGGATGCCCTCCCCGCCCCGAGGCCCTGCTGCACGGGATCATCAAACTGCAGGAGAAGATCGGCAAGGAAGACATCCGGGAGAAGTGGAGTGGCAAGCTCACGCAGCCCGCTGTCACCACCTGATATCGGCGAGCGGATCCGGGCGCAGTTCGGCTCGGACGTCAAGTCGGTCGACGAGGTGTTCGGCCATGCCGTGGCGAAGGTCGACCCTGGCCGGTACCGAGAGATCGCGAGCTTCCTTCGCGACGAGCCCGACCTGGACTTCAACTTCTTCGACTTCCTGACCGCGGTGGACTTCCGCCCCAAGGGTGGCGGCTTCGAAGTGGTCACGCAGGTGTACTCGACGCGACACAATCACTCGGCGCGCCTGAAGGTGGAGTGCGACGCGGACGATCCCCGATGCCCGACGCTCGAGGACGTGTGGCCGGGGGCGAACTGGTGCGAACGCGAGGCCTGGGAGCTGTTCGGCATCGTGTTCGAGGGCCACCCCCACCTGGTGAAGCTCGTCCTGCCTGAGCAGTTCGAGGGGTTCCCGCTTCGAAAGGACTTCCCGCTCATGACCCGCGAGGTCAAGCCGTGGCCGGGCGAGGCCGAGGGGGTCGAGGAGTGATCGCGGCGCTCCTCGCCGCATCGGAGACCGGCAACTTCATCAACGACCTGTTCGACAGCTTCTGGCTGGTGCTGGCGCTCAAGGTCGCCATGGTGCTCGGCCTCGCTCTAACTGCGCCCCTCGCGGTCGGCTACATGGAGCACAAGGTGCTGGCCCACATGCAGCATCGCCTCGGGCCGATGTACGCCGGCCGGTTCCACGGCTGGGCCCAGCTGATCGCCGACGGCGTCAAGTTCATCCAGAAGGAGGACGTGATCCCGAAGGCCGCCGACCCGTGGGTCTTCACGCTCGCGCCGGCCGTCGCCCTGGTCCCATACATAGCCCTGTTCCTGGTGATCCCGTTCGACAACACCATCTTCGCGGAGAACCTCGATGTGGGGATCTTCTACACGCTCGCCATCACGGCGATCTCCGTGATCGGCGTGCTCATGGCGGGCTGGGCGAGCGCGAACAAGTTCTCCCTCATCGGCGCCCTGCGGGCGGCGGCACAGCTCATCGCATACGAGCTCCCCATGATTCTGGCGGCCGTGGCGGTGGTCATGCAGGCGGGAACGCTCTCCATGGTGGGCATCACCGAGGCGCAGCACTCTCACTGGTACGTCCTGACCCAGCCGGTCGCGTTCGGCGTTTTCCTGATCGCGTCGCTGGCCGAGCTGACCAGGCCGCCGTTCGACATGCCGGTCGCGGACTCGGAGATCATCTTCGGGGCCTACACGGAGTACACGGGCCTCAAGTTCGCCTTCTTCCTGCTATCCGAGTACGCGGGCATCGTGGCGTTCTCGGCTATCGCCGCCGTCCTGTTCCTGGGGGGCTACCTCGGTCCGCCGTTCATCGGCGGGCTGCTCCCGGGCCCCATCTGGATGTCGGCCAAGGTGGGGGCGCTCGCGTTCTTTATAGTGTGGCTCCGTGCCACGTATCCGCGCCTCCGCGAGGACCAGCTCCAGCGGTTCTCCTGGGTGGTGCTGATCCCGCTGATGCTCCTGAACATCATGGTCACCGCCACTCTCAAGGTACTGGTGTAGTAGATGGCCATCGACACCGAACAGGAAGTCGGACCGGGCGCGGCTCGCACGCCGGCGCCTTCCAAGCGCGGGCTTCCCGGCATCGGGCTGCTCAAGGGGCTCGGCATCACGCTGAAGCACTTGCTGTCGCGTTCCATCACCCAGCAGTACCCGGACGAGAAGCCGAACCTCCCGGCGCGCACCCGCGGCGTCATCGCCCTCAAGGAGGCCAACTGCACGGTCTGCTACATGTGCTCACGCGAGTGCCCGGACTGGTGCATCTACATCGACGCCCACAAGGAAACCCACGAGCCGGCCGGCGGCGGGCGCGGTCGTTCCGTCAAGGTGCTGGACCGTTTCGCGATCGACTATGCCCTTTGCATGTACTGCGGTATCTGCGTCGAGGTCTGTCCCTTCGATGCGCTCTTCTGGAGCCCCGAGTTCGAGTACGCCGAGTACGACATCCTCGAGATGACCCACGAGAAGGAGCGCCTCGAGGAGTGGACCTACCTCGTGAAGCCGCCACCCGAGCTCGAGGTTGGCGCCGAGCCCCCGGAGGAGGAGGTCGTGGCGAAGGCGCCGGACGCAACCCCCGCCCAGGCCCCCCGCGCTCAGGCTCCCGCCGGCCCCGAGGCCGGGACGCAGGCCGCGGCTCAGCCCGCTCCGCAGCCCGCCGCGGCGACCGCCGGGGCCCCGGAGGAGACAGCCCCGGCCAGGCCCGCCGGCGAGCGACACGAGGTGGAGCCCGAGCAGGAGACGTTCGACCGTGTCCTGCAGGATGAGCTCGGCAAGGGAACCGACCGTCGCGTGGCGGAGGGCCGGGCCAAGGCGGCCGCGATCCGGGCCGCCCGGAAGAAGGCGGAGGGATGAGCGCGCAGGAGATCGCATTCGTGATCATCGCCGGCGCCGGCAGCCTGGGGGCGATCCGGCTGGTGACGAGCAAGAACGTGGTGCACGCTGCCCTGTACCTGGTCGTCGCCCTCGCGTCGGTTGCCGCCGTCTATCTCATCGTCGCCGCCGAGTTCCTCGCGTGGGTCCAGGTCCTCATCTACGTAGGAGCCATCGTCGTCCTCCTGCTCTTCAGCCTGATGCTGACGAAGGCGCCCATCGGCCGCGAGACCCTCGACAACCAGCAGCGGGGGATGGCCCTGCTCGTCGCCGCCGGCATCCTGGGAGGGCTCGTCTTCCTGTTCCAGGACGCCTTCGGCGCCTCCTCGGAGGTGAACCCGCAGGTGACCCGCACGGCCGACGTGGGTGTTTCGTTGTTCCGCGACTTCGTCCTGCCCTTCGAGGTGGTCTCCGTTCTCCTGCTGGCCGCCCTGGTTGGCGCCGTCGTGATCGCGCGTAAGGACGAATGGGCCGAGCAGACCGGCGGGGGGGCCGACCTGGGCGCCAAGGGCGAAGCGGAGCGAGCGGGATGATCCGGCTGCCGTTCCTGCTCTTCTTCTCCGCGGTGCTGTTCTCGGCCGGGATCTACGGGGTGCTGGCGCGCCGCAACGCCGTGCTCGTGCTCATGTCGATCGAGCTCATGCTGAACGCGGTCAACGTGAACCTCGTGGCTTTCGGGAGCTTCCTTCAGGACGCCGCGTTGACAGGTCAGGTCTTCGCCCTGTTCGTCATCACGGTCGCGGCTGCCGAGGTCGGCATCGGCCTCGCGATCGTCATCCTTATCTACCGCAACCGCGAGACGATCAACGTCGACGAGGTCAACCTGCTTCGATGGTAGGTGCCCAGGAGGTCACCGGCGCCATCGCGGACCCCGGACTGACGTCGTTTGCCTGGATCGTCGTCCTCCTGCCGCTGGTTTCGTTCTTCCTCATCACGTTCTTCGGCAAGCGGCTGCCGGCCGGCGGCGCGTGGATCGGCATCGGGGCGATGGCCCTCTGCCTCGCGATCTCCCTCGGGATCCTGCTGCACTTCGTGCAGGGAGGGGATGCCTCGGAGGCGAGCGTCTCCTGGTTCCGGATCGGCCCGCTCGAGTTCGAGCTCGGCCAGCTGGTCGACGGCCTGACGGCGGTCATGCTTGTCGTGGTCACCCTGGTCTCGCTGTGCGTCCAGGTCTACTCGCTGGGATACATGCACGGCGACGCGCGCTTCACCTGGTTCTACGCCGTTCTCTCGCTGTTCACGGGCGCGATGCTGGACGTGGTCGTGGCGAACAACCTCTTCCAGCTCCTGGTGGGGTGGGAGCTGATGGGGATCTCCTCCTACCTCCTCATCGGCCACTGGTGGGAGGAGAAGGAGAACTCGAACGCAGCCATCAAGGCGTTCATCACCACGCGGGTGGGCGACGTCCCGTTCATGTTCGGGATCTTCGTCCTCACGGTGGCGGCAGGAACGTCGAACATCGGCAGGATCTCGGAGGTCGCGGAGACCGGCGAGGCGTCGACGCTGCTCATCACGGCCGGCGCGCTGCTGCTGTTCGGCGGCGCCATCGGCAAGTCGGCGCAGGTGCCGCTGCACGTGTGGCTGCCGGACGCGATGGCCGGTCCCACCCCGGTGTCCGCCCTCATCCACGCCGCGACGATGGTCGCCGCCGGCGTCTACCTCGTTGGGCGGATGTTCACGGTCTTCGTGCACGCCGGCGACGTGGCGCTCGACACCGTCGCGATCGTCGCCTCGGTCACCATGCTCATAGCGGCGCTGCTCGCCATGATTCAGGACGACATAAAACGGGTGCTCGCCTACTCGACGGTGTCGCAGCTCGCTTACATGGTGGCCGGGCTGTCACTCGGCGAGGCCGGCTACACCCCGGGCCTCTTCCACCTGTTCACGCACGCCTTCTTCAAGGCTTTGCTCTTCCTGGCCGCCGGCTCCGTCATCCATGCCGTGCACACGAACAACATGAGCGAGATGGGCGGCCTCCGGAAGATGATGCCGCTCACCT
>JACDCJ010000014.1 GCA_013817655.1 Actinosomnolentus pattersoniae (SeqCode) | reverse complement strand
GAATCCGGCGCCGACTGCGTCTTCATGGCCTCGACCGCCGTGACCCCCGAAGCGATGGCGGAGGTCTCGAGGGTGGTCCGGAGCCGACCCATCGAGGTCCGCGTCTCCTCGAACATGACGGAGATCATGACGAGCCGGCTGATGGTTCAGCAGGTCGGAAGCCTCGTCGCACTTTCGCTGAAGGCAGTTCGGCTGACCGGTCCGCAGGCGGTCGCGAAACGGACCCTGGACATCGTGCTCGCGTCGCTCGCGTTCGTGGTGTCGCTGCCCCTGTGGGGCTTCGTCGCCCTGGCCATCAAGCTCGACACCCCGGGCCGGGTCCTCTACCGGCAGGAGCGGATCGGCCGTGACGCCCGGCCCTTCTCGATCCTCAAGTTCCGAACCATGGTCGAGGGCGCCGAAGCGATGCTCGAGGGGCTGCAGTCCAGGAACGAGGCCACCGGACCCCTGTTCAAGCTGAGGCGCGATCCACGTGTCACCCGGGTCGGATCGTGGCTGCGGAAGTGGAGCCTCGACGAGCTACCCCAATTGCTGAACGTTCTGAGGGGCGACATGAGCCTGGTCGGCCCGCGCCCTCCGCTGCCGAACGAGGTCGCCCGATACGAGGACTGGCACCACGACCGCCTCGTCGTTCGTCCGGGGATCACCGGGCTGTGGCAGGTCCGGGGCCGGAGCCAGCTGCCCTTCGACGATTACGTCCGGCTCGACCTGTATTACATCGAGAACTGGTCGGTGGCATACGACCTCTACATCCTCATGAAGACGGTGCCGGCCATCCTGCTCCGAAAGGGCGCCTACTAGGGACCGGCCTCCTCGACGTCGCGATGGTAGCGTCGGATGACGTCGTCGGTGGGGCCGTCCATCCGGACCGCGCCCCTTTCGAGGTAGATCGCGCGCGGACAGAGCCGGCGGACGTCCGACATCACGTGGGAGACGAAAAGAAGCGTCTGCCCCTCCGTGCGGAATCGGTCCATCCGCTGCAAGCACCGTCGCTGAAACGACTCGTCCCCGACCGCGAGCACCTCGTCGATCAGCAGGATGTCCGGCTCCACGTGGACCGCTACGGAGAAGCCCAGCCGGATCTCCATGCCCGAGGAGTAGCGCTTGACAGGCGTGTCCACGTACCGGCCGAGCTCCGCGAAGTCCACGATGTCGTCGAACCGCCGCCGGATGTCGCGCCGTGACAGCCCAAGGATGGTCCCGTAGAGGAAGATGTTCTCGCGGCCTGTGAGTTCCGGGTGGATGCCGCTTCGGATCTCGATGAGGGAGCCGATGCGTCCCCGGGTCCGCACTGTTCCCGACCACGGTTGGGTGATCCGCGCGATCAACTTCAGAGTCGTGGACTTGCCGCCGCCGTTCGCCCCGATTATGGCCACGGCCTCCCCGGCGGCGATTTCGAACGAGGCGTCCGCGAGGGCCCAGATGTGCCGGCCGGCGGAGCCCTCGGACCCGCGCCGCCGGGCCTGTTCGACGACACGCGCGATCTCGCTCGATAGGCGGCGCCCGCGCGTGACCCGGCGCCGTCGAGCGCCGCCTATCCGGTAGCGCTTCCAGACGCGCTCGAGCGTGACCACGGAGCTCGCCCGGTCAGATGACATCGGGAAACGAAGCGTCTAGCCGCTTGTACCACCGGTAGGCCAGGGTGAGGAGAGCGAGCCCCAATGCGGCCGAGAAGCCAAGCTGTCCCCACCGGGGCCACTGCCCGTGGACCAGCGCGCGGCGGAAGCCGTCCAGGATCGGGACCAGGGGGTTCAGGTAGGGGTACAGGGGCCGCATTCCCTCCGGGAGGGCGGCCAGCCCCTTGCCGATCGGATAGGCGATCGGCGTGGCGTAGAGGACGAGTTGGAGGATGGTCGGCACCACGAAGCGGCTGTCCCGGAAGTAAACGGTCACTGCGGAGACTAGGAGCGTGGAGGCGACCGCGAACAACGTAAGGGCAAGGAGCAGGGGGACGACGGAGAGCCACGCCATCGTCGGGAAGAACCCGTAGCCGAGGAGCATGAGGAGGAGGATCAGGGCCGACGTGGCGAAGTCCGCGGCCGAGGAGAGGACTGAGGACAGTGGAAAGACCTCGCGCGGGAGGTAGATCTTGCGAACGATCGCCCCGTTCACAACGAGACAGGTGGTCCCGTAGGTGACGGCTGCCGAGAAGAATCCCCACGGCACCAGGGCGGAGTAGGCGAACACGGGATAGGGGACGCCCTCGCTCCCCACCCGGGCGATCCTGCCGAAGACCACCGAGAAGATGACCATGAGGAGGAACGGCTGAAGCACCGCCCAGAACGCGCCGAGGATCGTTTGCTTGTAGCGCACGCGGAGGTCCCGTTCGGCGAACGTGAGGAGAAGCTCCCGGCCGGCGGACAGCTCACGAAGTGCCGTTCCCAGCCGCACCGGATACCGCTGGCGCGGCGGCGGGTCGATGCCGAGGTCCTCGGTCGTTCGGCCACCAACGCGAGAGCCGCCCGAGCCCGACTCACCCGGAGCCCCGGTCACCGCGCCACTTTCATCGCGATGCAGTGTGTGAACAGGCGGTTCCTACCCCGGCTCGTGCGGTAAGGAAAGTGCTCGATCCTCAGCGGTTCCAGGGAGGCCGGGAGCAGGGCACGCATCCGCGAAAGCGACAGCCCCGCGCCCCCGCCCCGGTCCCGAACCAGAGCGCTCCGGCGCAGCTTCCCCCTCCCGAGCCGGCGGCCGACGCCCGCGGCGATCCTTCGGATCGAAAGACGTCCTCTGCCGTCGAGCGTGGAGCCCACGAACAGGATCTGAAGTAGCCCCTGGGGCTTCAGCAGGCGCTCCAACTCGCGAAGGTACGCGCTCCACCGAGGCCGGGGAATGTTGTGCATGCAGCCACGGTCGAAGACGAACGCGAACTGGCCGTCGCCGAACGGTAAGGCCAAGGCCTCGGCCACCAAGACCAGGATCGATCCCGGCGCGCCCCTCGAGTACTTACGGGCCTCGAGGACGGCCCGGAGTGAGATATCGATCCCGACGGCCGGATCGAAGCGCTCTGCCAGGGCCGGTAGGACGACGCCCGACCCGCACCCGACGTCCAGAGCGGGCCCCGTCGCGGTCGGCGCCTCCGCCAGCAGCCGGAGTAGCTGCGCGGGCGGTTCGGCGGCAGAGAACTCGAAGTCCGAGGCGGAACGCCGCTGCCACAAGCGCTCCCAGTGCTCACGCTGGGGAGACACCGAAGCATTCTATTCGAGGGCTCGCCCGGATCCGCCCTGTCGTAGAGTGCCGATGTGCAGTCGGCTTCGCTCGTCCGGCGGCTCTCCGCCCCGCGAGAGGACCGGGACGCTCTCGAGGCCGCCCTCGAGGTGCTTCGGGCGGCGGATGTCGCGGAGCAGGTGGATCGACTCTATCCGGGGCTGGTGCGGCACAAGACGCTCCTCACCGCCCTCGCGCATCTCCAACGCGCCGGGGGAGACATTGACGGGCTGACCGTTTCCGGTGACCTTGTTAGAACCGTCTGGCCTCTCGGCGCGCTCCTCCCCGGACTTCAGGAAGGCATCCCCGTGCGCGTGTCCCTGTCGCGCATGCAGACCCTGCTCGAGGAGCATGCCAGGAGGCTCGACCAGACGCTGATCGACCTCCTCGCCCGGGCACCGACCGAGTCCTTCCTCGTCCTCGCGGGGCGAGCCATGGGGGCCGCATACCCCAGCTATCGCAACCGACTCGGCTATGACCTCGATGTCCTCGCCCCCGAGGTCGATTCCGGTTTGGAGATCGTGGCCGAGCTTGAGCAGTCGCTCGGATTCGCCCTCATTCGCTCCCGGCTTGCGCTTGTGGACGGCGAATGGCTCGGCGTGTTTCAGACCTTTCGGGTGGACCAGGACGGCTACGAGATCCACGTCGACGTGATGATCCGGGGGCACCCGGCGGGTCCTGGGCTCCTGCCCCTGTGGTTCCGGCCCCCAATGGTCGAGCGAGCCCGGAAGGCTGAGATTCGCGGTCGAACCGTTCTCGTTCCCTCCGCCGAGGACATGCTCCTTCTGATGGCGGTCCGCCAGCAACGAAAGCGCGCCTTCACACATCGCGACATCAACGACGCCTGGTGTCTGCTCTCGAGTGATCGGGCGACGATGGACTGGGAAGAGGTCTGCTCGTCGTCCGGGCGCCATCATGTGGCCGGGGTTCTCTTCCGGCTGGCCACCGAAGTCGAAGCCCTCTCGGGGGAACGGCTGGTTCCCCCGAGAGTCCTTCAGACGTTGGAGCCCCACGGCCTGGAGCGACGGCTGGTCGCGGTGGCGCGTTCGCCGCGCCATGCGCGCTCGCTTCTTCGCCGGGCGTGGCCCCTGGTGTGGTCCTTTCGGTACCGGCGAGAGGAGGTGGGATGGTCGCGGGCGCTCCGGGAGCTCTGGGCGAATCGCCGGAAGGCCCGAGCCTTTCTCCTGTCGATCAGATGGTCTCGGTCGCACCCGCGGGTGACCCGCTTCGCTGCGAGCAGGCTTGCCGGTCTCCATCGGGGGCTCGGATCGCTCTGCGAGGTGCGGGAGGTGCCGGCCGGTGAGGGCGGAGGCCCGTGTCTTTCGCGCGACCCCCTAAGACGGGCCGGGATCCTCGCTCGACAACCGCCGGACGTACGCCGTGTACTGGAGGCCGCCGCAAGAACCATCCCCGAGCCCGCGCAACAGCTCGCGCCTCGTGTTCGCCCGTCGAAAGGGGCACCCTCTCGGGCGCACCGATGCCGCGCCTTCCTGTTCAGCGTCGAAGCCCCGCGCTCTCGACGGCGGGTGGCGGCGACCCGGTAGTCAGGCGCGGTCGGACCTCAACGCACCGGGACGCACGCTCGTCCCCGGACCGCCCGGCAAGCATTCGTCCATCCATCCGGCGATCGAGTCGATGACGGCCGCCTGCGTCTCCAGCGGCCGAAGCCCGGTGGCCCCGTCCGTGGGAAGGAATCTCACCTCGGGGGAGGCGTTCCGGAGGGGGCGAGCGCCGCCTTGCGCGGAGGCCAGCGCGGCGACGGCCGCCGAAAGTTGGGCGCGAGTCTCCGCCGTGCCCCCGTGGAGGATCAGTAGTCGGCCCGACTCGGCAACCGCTCCAACCTCAGGAACGAACGGGGCGGCGGATCGGTATCCGGTCAGCCCGCGTACGGCCCGGAGAGCGCGACGCAGCGAGGGGTAACGTCTGGCGAGGGAGCGCCGCCCCTCCGCCCAGCTACCCTTCGCCTCCTGAAGCACCGGCGCGAGGGCCTGCGGCAGGATGCATACCACGCTGCGGCACGCCCGAAGGCGTGAGGCCACCCCCAGCGCGGTTCGAGCTCCAACGCAGTTTCCGGCCACTCCCAGGTCGCCGACTCCCAGGGCTTCGAGGCTGAGCCGAGCTACGGCCAGCGCCTCCTCGACCGGGGGCTCTCGCATGTCGAAGCCGTACTCTCCGGTACTGTCGCCTATGCCGCGATAATCCATGCGAACCGCGGCAAGGCCGCGCCGGGCGAGGTCTCTGGCCGTTCGAGTCCATAGGCGGTACCTGTGGCTATGGGGAGCGCCGCCTGCGCCCTGCAACAGGAGCACGGCCCCTCGCGGCTGCCCGTCCGGCACGGTGACGATGGCTGCCAGATGCGCTCCGGCGAAGGGCACGAAGACCGGATGCTCGATCATGCGGAGGCCCCCGAGGAGAGGCGCTCGTCGGCGGCCAGGCACCATCTCAGAGTCGTCAGCGCGAGCCGAGAGCTCAGTGTCGCCTGAGTGTCGGTCTTTCGTCCGGACGCGGACGTTCGGTATCGCGGTCGTCCGAACGTGCGAGCTTCGGGATCGGGGATCAGTTCCGTGGTGCAACGCCCGCCCAGCTCGGCCAGTCGGTCGATGAGGCGTTCGACGTCCGGGCGGATGCTGGCGGTTGGCGACACCTGAGCGACGAGGCTCTCCCCGGAAAACCGGGAGAGCGATCGGACGAGGTCGAGGTCGGTGATGTTCTGGAACACTTCCCGACTGATCGGAAAACCGTCGATCTCCAACTGGCCACGCTCTCGGAGGTCGCGGCGGGGATGCCGGGCGGTCGTCCGTGGCCTTCCCCGCCCGGCCATCTCGGTCACGAGCGACAGCCTCACGAGCGCGCGAATGTACCGGCCGCCATCGAGGACCGGATTCCACATCCCGATCGCTCGAGCCCCACGGAGATCGCCGGCTAGCGCCGCCACCGCTCCGCCGAACCTTCCGCCGATGAAGCCGAACCCCGACACGTCCGTCGTCTCCAGCAGGACCTCGGCGGCGTCCACGGCGTCGCGCACGTGTGACCCGGTGTCGGACCGGCCCGTCGGCCACTCGCTGTCGCCGTAGCCCTGAGAGTGGAACCGAAGGACCGCGAATCCGCGCGCCGCGAGGAGCCGAGCGGTCATGACCTCCAGCGGCTGCAGGTTGATCTGCTCCGCGCCGAAGGAGTGGCAGAGCACCCAGCCGGTTTGGCGTGCTTGCCCGAGCGGCCTGGAGAGGACAGCGACACTCTGCCCCCCTCCCAGGAGAGGTGTCAGGAACCGCTCGGCGAGGCCCGATCCAATGTCCTCGTACGAGCCGAGAGACTGCAACAAGGCGGTGTTCACCGTCATGGCCGAAGCCGCTACGGCGGACAGAGGCGCTGAACGAGCGGATGGGCCAGTGACCCCATCCTGGCATCGGACTTGTGGCCCACGGCCCAGAAGCCGTCCAGTCCTGCCGTGACCCCGAACAGCGCACTCGGACGGGGGCCGGTTGGCGGCCGTTCGAGGGTCCAAGCGGCACCGTCCCATTGCTGCATCAGCGCGCGGGGAGCGGCTCCGGCCCGCTCCGAGTACCCGACCGCCCAGACCTGCCCATTGGCGTGGGCGGCCACCCCGTACAGGAAGTTCCCGAGCGTGCCCTCATTAGGGCTTGGCACGAGGGTCCACGCCTCACCGTCCCACCGCTCGATGAGGGTGCGGGCGACGCCCTCCGAGTCGTAGCTCCATCCCACCGCCCAGATGTCGTCGACCGAGACGGAGGCTGCCCAGAACAGGAGCCCGGTCGCCGTGTCGGAGCTGTTGGGACTGGGCACGACCGTCCATTCGCTCCCGTCCCACCGTTCGACGAGGGTGCGGTACGTCGAGCCGTCGACGTGGTAGTGGCCGACCGCCCAGGCCTCGTCAGGTGAAATCGCCACTACGCTGTGCAGAGAGTTGTGCTCTCCGACGCTCGGGCTCGGGACGAGCGTCCAGCGAATCCCATCCCAGTGCTCGATGACGACCTTCTTCTTCGCAGTGCCGACCACCCACACGTCCTCCGGCGAAGTTGAATCGACCGCGTACAGCCGGGTGTTCTCGGCCGTTGCCGGGGAGGAGACCACGCTCCACGTGCTTCCGTCCCAGTGCACGATCAGCCCCTGATCCTTGAGGCTGCCCATCTCGTAGCTGCCCACAGCCCACACGTCGTCCGCCGCAATTGCCTCGACGGCATGGAGCATCCCGTTCCCATTCACGTTCGGGCTGGGTACGATCGTCCATTCGCGCCCATCCCAGTGCTGGATCAGCGTCTCCTCGACCAGTCCTCTCACGGTAGCTCCAACCGCCCACGCTTCGCGCCCGCTCAAGGTCGAAACCCCGTGCAACTCTCCGCCTTCTCCTAGCTCAGGGCTGGGAACGACGAACCAGTCGGTCCGGCAGGGCCTCCCGGAGGAGAGGCTTGCCGAGGGCGTCGGAGCCGGCGCAGCATCCGCCGGTGTCATCACGGTCATCGCCACGAGCGCCGCTGCGCCGCCTCGAACGATCCCCCGCATCGATCTCGTCGTCCTTGATCCGAGCGGTGAGGGGGCCGACTCGCCGATCCCCGACCTTTCCGGCCTCAGCCCGCCGGTCTCCAGCTCGGAAACGTCTCGGTGGCGGCGTTGTTGGAGATGTTCGTTTGAGCGCTCCCGTCCGCCTCCATGACGTAGATCTCGGAATTCCCGTCCCGCGTCGACTCGAACGCGATCTTGGCGCCGTCCGGCGACCAGGTCGGGTGATACTCGTGGCCGGCCGGATCGTTGGTGAGGTTTGTCTCCTCGGCGCCGTCCGCGTTCATGCGGAAGATCTCGAAGTCGCCACGATCCCAGTGGCGGCAGAACGCGATCTGAGATCCGTCCGGGGACCAGGCGGGCGCGCCGTCCACGACGTCGTTGAAGGTCAACTGCGTCTGATCCGTGCCGTCCGGGTTCATGAGAAAGATCTCGGCGTCTCCATCTCGGAGGCTCAGGAACGCGATCCTCGTGCCGTCGGGCGACCAGGCGGGTGCCCCGTCGACTGAAACGTTGTGCGTCAACCGAACCGCGCCACTGCCGTCGGAGTTGACCACGAAGATCTCCGCCCAGCCACCGGGGCAGCATCGGGCGAACGCGACCTTGCTCCCGTCCGGAGACCAGGTTGGATCCGAATCGTTCCCTCCGGTGAGCATTCGAGTCCTTCCGTCTTTCGCGTAGAGGACCCAGATGCCCGGGCTGCTGTCGTATGCGAGCCTGCGTCCGTCTGGCGACCAGGCCGGGCGCGAATCGTTGACGACGTTGTCGGTGAGGCGCGTCTGAAGCGATCCGTCCGCCTTCATCGAGTACAGCTCGTTGTCCCCATCGCGATCGCTCGCGAATGCCAGCTTCCCGCCGCCCGCGTCGGTGGCGCCGAAGGCCATGGTCCCACCGAATCCGTACGATGCCGACAAGCCGAGAAGACAGATGGAAAGGATGTATGCGAACCGCCGAGATCCAGACAAGGTACCTCCCAGATAGAGGTACGTTGTCGCACGCATCCTTCGCCCTGTCAAGGGTGGGGACCGCCGTGACTGTGGCATAGTCAGTGCGGGAGCCGAGGTCGATGGGGCGAAACGTGGAACAGCCGGACATCGAAGCCGAGGTTCGGGCCTTCTTGGTGGACGAGGTCCTCGGAGCCGAGAGCGCCGGACTTGCCGAGGACGTCCCCCTTCTCTCCGGCCTTCTGGACTCCCTCGGATTGATGGAGCTCCTCGAATTCCTCGAGGAGCGCTACGCGATCAAGATGGACGCGGACGATGTCGTGGATGAGAACTTCACGTCCCTGCGGTCGCTGGCCGCGTTCGTGGAATCGAAACGACCGGGTACGGTGAGGTCGTGAGGGAGCCGCGAGGGGGGGACGGGATCGGTCTCCGAGCGGCGACGCTCGCGGCGGTCATTCCGCTGCTCATGTCTTCGCCCGGATCCTCGTCCACCGGCGCCCCCACCGGTGTTACCGTGACGCTCACGCCAACCGGCCCGACCTCCCTTCCTCAGGGGCGCTCCTTCGAGTTCCGGGCGGCCGCATACAACCCTGACCCAGAGCCAGTCTCCCTCAGTGTGATCCTTCAGCTGGAGCCTTCGGGGGCGGGGGAAGACCCCGTCGCGTTCCGCACCTGGAAGGCGACTTTCCCGCCCGGGGAGACGACCTTCCTGGACGTGGAGGTGCCGCCGTCCCAATGGTTCGACGGCATAGGCCCGTTCCACGTGGTTCCCCTCGTGCGGGGTGACCCGATCGGGGACCAGCTCCGGCTCGAGGTCACAGCGCCGGAGGCCCTGGTCCCGCTGTTCGAAGACGTTACCGAGGCTGTCGGGCTGGAGACGTCGCTTCCCCCCTCTCAGTGCGGCATGAAGACGGCCGGCGCCGCCTGGGGGGACATCGACGCGGACGCCGACCTCGACCTGTTCGTCCCCGTCCGCGGGGAAACGGCCCGGCTGTGGGTGAACGATGGCGCCGGGAGCTTCGTGGACGAGGCGAGCGCACGAGGGATCGCGGCAGACACCCCCGAGGACCTGAGCGCGGTCTTCGCCGACTACGACAACGACGGTGACCAGGACCTGTTCGTGGTCAGCTACTCGCAGGCCAACCATCTCTACCGGAACGACGGAAGCGGCCGGTTCGTCGACGTGGCGGCCGCCGCCGGAATCGCACCGGCGACCGCCGGAAGCTCGGCAAACTGGGGAGACTACGATTCGGACGGCTATCTCGACCTGTATGTCACGGATCACGTCATCTGCGGTGAACCGGCGGATCCCCAGCCGGACTGGCTGTACCACAACGAGGGGGACGGCACGTTCACCGATCGGACCGAGCTCCTTCCGGCCTCGGCGACCGATGGCACGGGGTTCCAGGCGACCTGGTTCGACTACGACGGCGACGGAGACCAGGACCTGTACCTGGGGAACGATTACTTCGGGCCGGACCGGGACGGGAATCACCTCTGGCGGAACGACGGTCCCGGCCCCGGGGACTCGTGGACCTTCACGGACGTGAGCGCCGAGTCCGGCACCGTGTTCGAGGTCAACACGATGGGGATCGCGGTGGGCGACTACGACCGCGACATGGACCTCGACTTCGCCCTCTCCGACGTGGCCGGCAACGTGCTGGCCCGGAACAACGGGGACGGCACCTTCGCGGACGTAGCCACCAGCGCACGCGCGGAGCGCGTCTTTCAGCATGCGGGAAGGTCGTCCATCACCTGGGGCCTTGGCTTCTACGACTTCAATCTCGACGGATGGGAGGATCTGTACGTCGCGGCCGGTTCCCTGGGCAGCTCCATAGATCAGCCCAACCAGTTGTTCGTGAACTCGGGGGACGGTTCGTTCCTCGACCTGAGCGCCCCCAGCGGGATGACGGATCCCTCGATCACGCGCGGCGTCGCATTCGGTGACTATGACCGTGATGGCCGCATCGACATCTATGAGCTGAACCAGGGTGGAAGCCCAAGCTTGTACCGGAACGCGACCCCGATGTCCGGCCTCCACTGGCTGGAAGTCGATCTGGTTGGGCGGCTGAGCAACCGCGACGGATGTGGCGCCCGGCTCACCATCGTGGTGGCGGGGGGCCGGATGACGCGTCCGGTGCTTTGCGGGGCGAGTCTCGGGACGGGCAGCGACACCGTCGTGCACTTCGGCCTGGGATCCGCTCGACGCGTGTCCAGGCTGATCGTCGACTGGCCCTCGGGAAGACGCCAGGTGATGAGGGACTTGCGCGGCGATCAGCTAGTCACCGTCACCGAGCCGAACAGCGGCTGAGTTCGGCCGCGCCTTCCGTCGGCCCGGCCTTTCAGCGCATACGGCCTTCAGCGCACCCCGGCCTTCACCGCACCTGGATGGACGTTCCGCGCGGGTAGTCCGATGCGTCGCCGCCGGCGTTTCGCAGCCGAGCGCGGAAGACGTAGGCTCCCCGCCCGGCGTCTGCGACGAAGGTTGCCGCGCCGGCCGACTCCCCGGTCATCCAATCAATGAACGTGGATTCCGGTCGCTTGAGCTGAACGTCGTAGACGAATCGCGTCGGCGCCGCCGTATCCGCCCACGTGATCGTGAACTCGGTGGATTGTCCGCCGCTCCCCGGCCGCGCGAGTACCGCGATCTCGATCGCCCCACGCATCTCGGAGTGGAGCAGGCAGGCGTACGGATAGGACCCGGCCGAGACGAACGCGAAGGCGTAGGAGCCTCCCGGCGGCACGCTTCCGGATCCGAAGAGGCCCATCCCCGTGCGGTCGGTGGCGGTGTGGACGCTCGGTCCCGCAAAGCGCCACCGCACGCGATCTCCCGGGCGTGCCGTCACCGAGCCCGGGGTGAAGGCGTTGTCGGTGGCCGTCACCGTTACGTTCGCCGATGGAACCGGCGCCCAGTCGGGCATCCGTTCTTCTTCGGGCGTGGAGGTCAGGCGAAGTAGGTCGGTGCCGTCCGCCTCCATCGTGTAGATCTCCGTGTTGCCGTCGCGTTCGGACACGAAGGCGATCTTCGTCCCGTCAGGGGACCACGCCGGCTCGGTGTCGGCGTCGCGATTGCTCGTGAGGGGCATGACCCCGGTCCCATCCGGCGCCATCCGAAATATGTCGAAGTCGCCCGGAAGGCGATCATGGAAGCGTCCGGCGACCAGACGGGCTCGGAGTCGAGCTTGTCGTTGACCGTGACCCGCTCCACCTCGCTTCCGTCCGGGTTCATCGTGTAGATCTCGTTGGGAGCGCTCCGGACGCTCGCGAACACGATCGTGGTGCCATCCGGGGACCATGCCGGATGGGCATCGACGCCGCGCACGTTCGTGATGTTGATCTGCCCTGTGCCGTCCGGGTTCGCCGTATAGATCTCCCAGTTGCCATCCCGCTTGCTCGCGAACGTGATCAGGCCGCTCGAGCTGGGGAAGGCGGCGGAGGCGGCGTCGAGGGGGAGCGAAAGCAGTCCGATCCCGAGCAGGGCTCCGGCGAGCAGCCGAACCTTGGGCACGGCCGGTGTGTTCCCCTCTCTGTCGCGGGCGCCATGGGGGTTCCTGCTCACTCCAGCATCGGGTTCGCCGCTCGTCAAGCCTGAGAGCGGTCCGTATCGCCCCTCGGGCGGCGCCCCCTCGAGGAGGTGAGGCGGCAGGGCATTGACCTGCTATCGGCGAGCGTGCTCAGATGCCGCCATGCGCGCCGCGCCCTACGCGGAATCCCTCGCCGCCGCGGCCCCGGAGCCCTCGCGCATCGGCGGCAAGGGCGCCTCGCTTGCCCGGCTCGTGCAGATCGGCCACCGGGTTCCTCCCGGCCTGGTGGTGACGGTTGACGCGTTCCTCGCCACGATCCGAGCCCTGGGTGTGGCCCCCCGGCTCCGGGCACTCGAGGACGCCGTGGCGCGAGGCGCCGCGCCGCCCGCGGAGGGGGCCGCGGTCCAGCTCGCGCTCCTGGAAGGGAGGCTGCCGGAAGCGGTGATCGGACCGATCCGCCGGCTGATGGACGAGCTTCGCCTCTGGAAGGACAACCCCGCCGGCGTGATCGTCCGGTCCTCGGCGACGTCGGAGGACACCGCCGGGCATTCGTTCGCCGGCATCTACGAGTCCTACCCCATCCGGCGTCCGGAGGATCTCGAGCCCGCCATCCGTCGGGTCTGGGCCTCCGCCTTCAGTCCGCGGGCTCTCGCGTACGTGCGGGAGCGGGGGCTGGGTCGCCTTCCGGCGATCGGCGTGGTCATCCAGCGCTTCCTGGAAGCCGATCGCTCGGGCGTGATGTTCACCCGGTTCCCCGACCCCGCTGGTGCGCCGAAGATCCTCATCGAGCACGTCGACGGGGGGTGCGAGAAGCTGGTCAGGGGAGAGGTCAGTCCTGAGCGCCTGTGGCTGGACCCGCTGGAAGCCGGGCCGGAGCAGGTGACCGGCCCTCTGGCCCTTTCGCACGCTCGTTCGTTGGCGAGGCTGGCGTCGGACGTTGAGCGGCTCTTCGGTTCTCCGCAGGACGTGGAGTGGGTCCTCTGGCGGGGCGCGGTGCATCTCGTCCAGTCGCGGCCCATCACGACCGCCTACCCGCCCGTCACGCCCCCGCGGGCGGACCGATCGACCGGGGTTGCCGCGCTCCTGAGGGGGGTGGGGGCCAGTCCGGGAATCGGCTCGGGGGAAGTGCACCTGGCGTTCAACATCGAACACGCCCTAGCGCTTGCCCCCGGCAAGGTCCTGGTGACGCCGATGACGAACCCCGACATGGTCGTGGCAATGCGGAACTCATCGGCCATCGTGACCGATGTGGGGGGGATGATCTGCCATGCGGCCATCGTCTCTCGCGAACTCGGCCTGCCGTGCGTGGTGGGAACGGAGCGCGCGACCTCCGAGCTTTCGGACGGACAGCTTGTGACGGTGGATGGATGGGATGGCGCGGTCTATCCAGGCGCCCGAGCCGTGGACGGCCCCGCGGCGACCCGTCCCGTCGAATGGCCCGCCCTCTGGAACGAATGGGAGGAGGTCGCCGGACGGCCCGACGTGGTCCCTATGGTCTGGACGGCCGACGCCCTGGAGGCGACGCCACCGGGCCACGATGCCGTGGTCCTTGTGCCCGACGTGGACCTGCGGGCCGATCCGCTCGGGCTCTGGTGCGACCTGGAGGGCATGTCGGCGGACGGGCGGGCCGCCGTGCTGGATCGGTACGTGCACCGGCTCTCGGGGATCCTAGACGCCCGGCCGGTCTCTCGCCTGTTCGTGAGGCCCCCGGACGGGCTGCTCGAGGAGGATCTCGCCGAGGCGATAGGCAGGGCAGGAGACGAGCGCATTCGCGCCTCGATGGATCGCGACGGCCGGCCCGGGGGCACATCGTCGGACGGTGCGTCTCGGGAGGAAATGCCGATCTCCCTCGCCGCTCCGTTGGCGGCCGGGCGGGCGGCGTCCGACGCAGCGCTCGGGGGCGTGGACGAGTCGATCGCAAGGGCGGTCGAGACCATAACGTTCTTCGGTCATCGGCCGGCTGTGCGGGTGTGCTCCATGCCCGAGCCGGGCCGGCGGGAGGCGTGGTGGATGCTGCTGCCCGAGTACGCCCGATATCACCGCGAGCATGGAACCGCCGTGGAGACCGGCGCGTTCGAGTGGCTCGAGGTGCGTCCCGAAGTGGTGATCTCGCCCCTGCTCAAGTCGCTCGTGCAACCCGGCTTCGAGATGGTTCCGCGGATCATGGGCTTTCGCGACATGGCTCCCCTGCACACGAAGTGGGTCCGATGTCGCTACCACTTCCGCTCGGACCGGTTCGCCGAGGTCTGGGAGGCGATCGTCCGTGCGACCTGGGATCGCGCGTACATGGCCGACCTGATGCGGCGAGTTCGTGCGTCCTACGACCGGCTCGCCGAGGTTCTGCTCCTGTTCCCCGCCGAGGGGCGCGGAATGGAGGACTTGAGCGGTGACCGTGTGATCGCCCTCATCACCTCGTGGTGGCCACGATGGGTGGAGTTCTTCGCCCTGTGCTGGTTCATCCAGGCCCAGGGGGACGACGTCCTTTACCCCTTCGTGGCGGAGACCGTGCGGGCGAACCTCGCCAGGGTCGGAGACCCGCCGGAAGGGATGTCGTGGCCGCCGGTGACCGATCTCGTCGCTCCCACCACACCCGTCATGAGCGCTGAGTACATGTCGAGCGTGGGCCGACTGCGGGACCTTCTGGAGGAGGCCGGACTCGTCACTCCCGAAGAGGCCTTGCGCGCCCTCGACGCCGGAGAGGCGCCGGATCTCGCGGCGATGATCGATCGGCACCTGGCCGAGTGGAAATGGATGCGGGACCGCGACCTGCTCTTTGAGCCCTGGGACACCCCGAAGCGCGTGATCGCCACGGCGCTTCAGACCCGGCCCCACTCCGTTCCCGACTACGGGGAGAACCTCCGGCGCAACCTGCTGGCGCTCGCCTTTCACGTTGACCTCGCCGGGCCCTCCGGACGGGCCACCGGTTTGAATCACGCCGGCAGGTTCCTGCACGACCTCAACGTCGAGCGCGAGAATCACCATGTCCTCTGGCTCAAGTTCTCCTATCCGCTTCGAAGACTCGTCCTGGAGGTTGAAAGGCGGTTCATCGCGGCAGGAGGGCCGGAGCCCGGCGACGTCTTCTTCCTGCAGGCGCCCGAGCTGATCGACGCGATTCGGATGTTGCCCGGCCCCCTGCCGGACGCTCTCCTCGCCCAGGCGCGGAACCGGAGGGCGGGTTACCGAGCCGAGGCCAGGCTCACCCCTCTCGAGGAGAGCGAGCCAATCGACGAAGACGACTACTACTAGGCCGCTCGGGCGCCGCTGAGACTTGAACGGGAGAGGTCGCGTCTCGCTGGTCTTCGCCGGTCTCGCCGTCGCAGGCCTCCTGGCGTTCGCCGTCGTCCGGGCGGTCGACGACGGAGCTCCCGTGGCGCCGTCCGCCGGGGGATCACCAGGCTCCGGCTCCGGCGACCCCTCGGAGGCGGCGGAGCGCATCCGCCACGTGGTGTTCATCATGAAGGAGAACCGGTCGTTCGATCACTACTTCGGCGCGTACCCCGGTGCCGATGGAGCGAGCGAGGCGACGCGGTCGGACGGATCGACCGTCGCGTTGTCCGCAGCCTCCGATGTAGTGGATCACGACATCTGCCACGCGTTCACGGATGCGTTGCTCGCGATCAACGGCGGCCGGATGGACGGGTTCGACCGGACGTGCCGGACCGGCGACGACGACCGGTTCTCCCGGTTCGGCCGCCACGGCATCCCCGGTTACTGGGCGTACGCGGACCGCTTCGTGCTCGCGGATCGCTTCTTCACATCCAGCTACGGGGACAGCATCCCGGAGCACCTCTTCGCCCTCGGAGCCCACTCGGGTGGCGTGGTCGGGCTCGGAGGAACCGTGGGCCGAGCGGCCCGGTTCTGCGACGGCCCCTCGGATTCGTTCCTGGCCGTACGGCAGGGATTGACGGAGAACGATCTGGAGGCCCTCATGGAGGCGGAGCGGAGCATCGGTGAGGCCGGCGGGCAGGCCACGGTCGAGAGCTACCTGGAGCCAGCTCCGAACTGTCTCGAGATGAAAGTGCTTCCCGACGATCTCCAGGCGGCGGGCGTGAGTTGGAGGTACTACGCCGTGGACGGCTACAACGCCTTCATCGGTGCCATCCGACACGTTCGCGAGGGGCCCATGTGGGAGAACGTCCGCCCTCCAGAGGAGTTCGTCGCCGACGTCGAGGCCGGACGGCTGTCGCAGGTCTCCTGGCTGATCCCCCCTGTGGGTGTGGGTGAACATCCCGGGGGCGAGAGCGTGTGCGAGGGCGAGAACTGGACCATCGAGCAGGTCAACGCCGTGATGAACAGCCCGTTCTGGGCAGAGACCGCAATCGTCCTCGTGTGGGACAACTACGGTGGGTTCTACGACCACGTGCCACCCCCCGCCGTCGACGTCCACGGCATGGGGCTTCGCTCGCCCGCGTTGATAATCTCGCCCTGGGCCAGGCGCGGTCACGTCGATCACACCACCTACGAGTTCGCTTCGGTCCTGCGGTTCGTCGAGGAGCTACACGGCCTGGGCCCGCTCGGGGGTCGAGATGCCAACGCCAATCCCCTGACGGGAGCCTTCGATTTCAGCTCCCCGCCCCGGCTGGATCCGCTGATCCTGCCCGCCCGCGAGTGCCCCTGAGCGTGGCGTTCGGGCGGTCGAGGGCCGGTCCGCTCCGCCGCACCTCGCCGGCGTCTCCGTCGACCTCGATGCGATCGCCGTCGTTGATCGAACCCGTCGCTCCGAGCACGCCCACGACGGCCGGCAGCCCGAACTCGCGGGCCAGTGTCGTCGCGTGCTGCAGGAGCGCGCCCTCCTCGATCACCACTCCACCGATGCGGAAGAACAGGGGGGCGAGGTGCGGGTGGATCATGCGAGCCACGAGGATCGCTCCTCTGGGGACGTCGGGATGGATGTTCCCATCGCGGAGCACCCATGCCGCTCCCTCGGCGCGCCCGGGGGCGGCGGCCAGCCCACGATGCACCACTTCGCCCTCAGTCGCCATCGCCGGCTCCGAGCGCATGGAGCCTCCCCGGTTGGATTCCGTATCGCTCGCGGTAGGCCGTGTCCGCGGCATGAGTCGCCCGTCGCGTCCGAGTGATTTCGACCCGCCCGGCGCCCGGAGAGTCCGCGGTGAGCTCCTCGATGGTCAGGAAGAACAGGTCTTCTGGAACCAGGGACGGCTCGCCGGCCGCGAGTTCCTCGAAGAGCCGCCGGATGAGCGGCGCGACCCCGATGTAGAAGGCGCGGCGCACGTGCCAGGTCTCGAGCTCCAGGAACTCGAGCCAGAACGCCAGCAGCTGATGGAGTTCGTGGACATGCCTCGAGGGGTCCGCTGCTCCGCCGGTGCCCCTGGGCGTCCCGGGCGACGCCCCGGGGCCGCCTTTCAGTCGGATCGATGGCGGCTCCCCCTCGGGAAACGCCGCCGCCATGGCGCCGATGACGTAGACGGGGTCCTCGAATCCCGGCGCCTCCCAGGGGAGCGGACCGAAGCCAGTTTGGCGCAGGCAGAACCCGCGAACCATGGCCTTCACCGGTGCATCGACGCCCGGCCAATCCGCCATCAGACGTGCAGGTCCGTATCCTTCCGAGGCGCACCTCCGGCGCAGGCGCCAGAGGTCGGCGGAGAGCTCGGCGCCCGGACTCGGGTCGGGAAACGGGGTCGGTCCGGGCGCCCCCCGTTCTGAGAGGGCGCGGAGGATCAGGTCGGGTACGAACTTCGACAGGATGCCGTAGGGCAGAATGTCCGCGATCCGGTCTCCCAGGTCCCGGAGGGCGGCGCGGATGTCGCTGCCGTGGAGAGAGGCGCCGGACCGATGCGCCAGGTCTGTCGTTCGGACGAGCGCCTCGCATCGCTCGCGGTGCCGCCCCTCGAGAGCGAGGAGGTTCCCCTGTCGCAAGCGGACCCCGAGCGCCTCCTCGACCAGCAGGACGCTGGCGCGATCGACGAAGAGATCTCCGTCCTCGTCGACGCGCGCCTCGAACCGACCTTCGGGGAGCGCATGGGCTACCCCCAGAAGGTCCGCTGCCTCGTCGAGTCGCCCGAACAGGGATCGCTGGAGAGGAAGCCCCACCAGCCGGCGGCGGTAGGGCGCCCCAGGCGTGCCGGAGCCCGCCGGGTTCAGCCGCTGTCCTCCGTGGTCTCTTCGGTGCGTAGTTCCCGTTCGGTCAGGCGCGGGAATGCTCCCCGAAGGGCGGCGATCCGAGCCTCCGGAGAGATCGCGGACATGCCCAGCCGGACCGAGTCCTGGGCGTCGTAGCCGACCAGGTCGATCTCGACCGGCTCGCAGGCAGTCCCGGGGAACCGAACGAACAGGACGGCACGGGGCGAACCCTCCGCGAGCATCGGGTCCGGTACGCCGAGCTCGTAGAGGCCCGGGGCGAGCTCTTGGTCCACCTCCGCCCAGCCCCCCGGACGGTGCTCGCCGGGCCGGCCCTCGACGAGCGGGATGCGGTGCGCCGAAACGTCCCCTTCGCGGACGTAGGCCACCATCCCCCCCGGCGTGTCATGGCGGAGCTCCGGCTGCCCGTGTCCCGGTTCCGCCGCCGACCGCAGGAAGACGAGGAGCGTCCGGGCGGTCGTTCCGGCCCGGATGGCGTAGGAGTCGAGGGTCACCCCTCACCCTCATCCGACCTGAGCCTCGCGGCCAGCTCGCGTTCGGCCTCCTCGCCCAGAGCGAGCTCCATCTCGGTCAGCCGCGGAAGGGCCCGTCGGAGGAACTCGTGGCGGCGGCGGTTGGCGAGGCCCTCAACCCCCATGCACCAGGAGTCCAGAGGGTCGTACGCGACCAGCGCGACCTCGACCGGGTCCACGATCGCGCCCGGCAGCCTGAGCATCAGGATCGCCCGGGGGGACCCATCGGCCAGCACGGCGTCCGGGACGCCGAACTGGTAGACGCCGGGAAGCAGCCGGGGATCCACCTCCACGAGACCTCCGGTGGTATGCCTCCCCAAGACCCCGTCGACCAGGGGGATGGGGTGAGCCGCGGTCTCTCCCTCCCGGGCGTATCCGGCCGCGGCCCCCGGGATGGAGGGTCCGAGTCCGGTCGCTCCGGCCGTCGGCGCCTCTCCCGAACGCGCGAACACGAACAGGAGCTTGGAACGGGTGCCGGACTTGATCGTGTGGTGGCTGTATCGCATGGATCGAGGGTGGGGCGCCGCATGATAGGAGTCAGCCGGCGCCCGGGTCAATGCCTAGGGAGCTCGTCGACCAAACGGAACGCAGCCAGGCGCATCTCCTCGGGCCCCAAGGAGGTCGTGTCGAGCTCGGCCACCGGGCCGAGGCGGACGGCGAAACGGAAGAGGGCGGCCTGGCGCCGGAAGAAGAACTTGGGTGAGCGAACGGTTCGCCCCTGGATCTCCGTGAGTGGCGTCGCCGCGGCTCCAGACGCTCGCGACGAATCTGTCAGCCGCGCGGCGGCGGCCGCATGGGACGAGACCAGGATGAGCGTGAGGTCCGGTCGACGCAGGGACGGCTCGATGAGCTCGGTCCACCGTTGCAGGTCGCCCTCGGCGAGCGACCCGTCGGCGGCCAGGAGCGACAGGGGAGCGGCGAGATAGCGGTCGCAGACGACCGAACGCCCTCGAGCCAGCTCGGCGCCGACCAGATCCGAGAGGTGCACGGTCGCCGCGAGGTAATAGAGAAGGCGGGGGAGCGCCTCGAGCTGCGAGTCGAGGCGGGCGTCGTCCCGGAACCGGACGAACGGGGCGGGATAGTGAAACAGCGCGGCGTCGAGCCGGGCGGCCAGTGACCGAGCCACCGTGCTCTTGCCGGTGCCGGTGTTCCCATCGACGACGATGAAGGTCTGTGCCACAGGGGTCGCTCCGTGTCCGGGATTCCCGCTCCGCTAGGATGACCCGATGCCCACGGAGCGCCAATCCGGATCCGGATCGCCCCCACCCGAGCAAGGTACCCCCACGTCGGACAAGCGCCGGCGTTGGGAGACCCAGTGGCAGCAACGCGCGGGCGCCGACTTCCAGTGGTATCTGTCCGAGCCGCCGCCGGAGCTCGTCGAGCTAATGGCGCGCGAAGACCTTCCCGGCGGAGGCGCGCTAGACCTGGGGTGCGGCCCCGGCGTGGCCACGGCAAGCC
>JACDCJ010000113.1 GCA_013817655.1 Actinosomnolentus pattersoniae (SeqCode) | reverse complement strand
CCGATGAGCCGATCGCGAGCGGCCACCCCGGCTCGAGGCCGATCAGGCCCGAACTGTCCTGGGCGGTGAACGCGATGAACAGCGCCGGGATGCCGCCGATGAAGGGGCCCACCAGGGGGATCAGGTTGAACAGCCCCGCCACCATTCCGACGAGCGCCCAGTAGGGAAGCCCCACGATCCACAGGCCGATCATCGACGCGATGCCGACAAACAGGGCCACGAGGAGCTGGCCGCGGAAGTACCCGCCGAGGGCCTTTCCCATGCGCTCCAGGATCGAAATGACGGAGGCCCGGCGACGGGCGGGGATCATCGACATCGCGCCGCGCTGGATCTTCGGCATGTCAACGAGCAGGTAGAACCCGAGGACGATCCCCAGCACGAGGACCACCGCGACGTGCACGACGCCGGCGGTGAAGCTGAAGATCCGTCCGATGAACTCACCGCCGCTTCCCGAAGGGCTGAGGCTCTGGAGCAGGGAGGACGTGTCGATGTTCAGATTCAGGCTCTTGTTCAGCTCGGCCAGGGATGTCTGCGCGTTCTCCAGAAGGGCGGGCACGGACTTCGCGAAACCCGACACCTGGCCCGCGATCGCCGGAACCAGGAACCTTAGGCCGACGCCGACCAGCCCGAGGAACACGAGGTAGGTGATGAGGGACGCCCACCCTCGCCGCAGGCCGCGCCGCTCCATCAGCGAGACGATGGGGTTCAGGAGGTAAACCATGAGCATGGCGAGCAGCAGCGGCGGAAACACGATTCGGATCGGGTAGAGCAGGTACCGGTAGACGATGAGCGTCAGGTACCCGACGCCAATGAGAGACCACGCCACCAGGCCCCATCGCACCACCCGGGAGACGGCGGGGTTGGCGAGCAGGCGTCCTCGGTCTTCATCCACCGCTCGGCTCCTCACGGGCGCAGTTCCTGTTTCCCCAGGCTACACCCCCGGATGTCTGCCCGGGATCGATCGCGAGACGGCTCATTCGGGGATCTCTGGACGACCCGAGGAGGTCGCCCGCCGGCCACTCCGCCACAGAAGCGCCGCCCCGAACACGGTCGCAATGACCGAAGCCACGAGGATCCCGAACTTGGCCGCTTCCCGGACCTCCGGATCTCGAATGGCGAGATCGCTGATGAACAGGGACACCGTGAAGCCGATCCCGGCCAGAGCGGCCACACCGAGGAACTGTCGCCACGTGACATCTGGGGGCAAGGTCGTGAGACCCAGTCGAATGCAGAGCCACGTGGCCAGGCAGACGCCGAGTGGCTTGCCGACCACCAGGCCGCCCACGATACCGATCGTGACGTTCGTGTCGAACGCGTCGGCAAGTGCGTCGCCGCGAAGGTGAACGCCGGCGTTGGCCAGAGCGAACAGCGGCACGATCAGGTAGCTCGTCCAGGGGTGGAGGCCATGCCCCAGGCGCGCCAACGGCGAGACGGCCTCGCGGGAGAGCTCCGCCAGCCTGAGCCAGTGGTGGGCGTCAGCGTCGGGGGGGTCGGGGTCGTCCACGGTTTCCTCCGCCACGCGGTGGGCCTCCTGGCTGACCGCCACCGGCCTCTGGAACGGACGGGCGGGCGCCAGCAACCCGAGAAACGCTCCCGCGATCGTCGCGTGCACTCCGGAGAGGAAGATCGCCAACCACACACCGACCCCGACGACGACGTAGACGGCGATCCATCTGACGTTCAGGCGGTGGAGCAGGGCCAGGGCCCCGAAGAGGGCGACGGCAACGCCGAGGGCGACCCACGAGACGTCGCTCGAATAGAAAACGGCGATGACGACGATCGCCCCGATGTCGTCGGCGATGGCGAGTGCCAGCAGGAAAGCCTTGAGGCCCGAGGGGACCCGCTTCCCGACGATCGCGAGGACCCCCAACGCGAATGCGATGTCGGTCGCCACCGGGATACCCCATCCCCTCGACCCCGGGCCATCCGTGTTGAACGCGATGTAGAGCAAGGCCGGAACCACCATCCCGCCCACGGCGGCCACGGCAGGCAAGGCAGCCACGCGAAAGTCCCGAAGTTCACCGGTGGTGAGCTCCCTCTTGATCTCAAGCCCGACGACGAAGAAGAAGAGTGTCATCAGCCCCTCGTTCACCCAGTGCCGGAGGTCCTCCGACACGGACCAGGCTCCAGCGCGCAGAGTCACCGGGGTGCCCCACAGGCCCTCGTAGGCGCCCGGGGCCGAGTTAGCCCATATCAGTGCGGCCGCCGCAGCCATCAGGAGGAGGAGCCCCCCCGCCTGCTCCGTGGCCAGGAACGCCTGGAGCGGTCTCATGACGAGCCTGGGGACTGGCCGCTCCGACCGCGACCATGTGGGCCTGACGTCCGTGGAGCCGTCTTCGCGAGATGCACCTTCGGATTGCTTCATCGCTGCATCCCCGGAGGCGGACCCGGCCCTTCGCCCTCAGGCGCCACGATCACTGACGCTCGGCGGTCGGTTCAGGCGGTGTCATCGGGACGCGCCGGGAGGCGCATCCGTACCACCCGTTCCCCGTCGTCCTGGACGAGGATCTCGAGGTCGTCCACCAGACCCCGAATGAGCGGCAGGGAGAGGTTCGTCTCGAGCGAGAACTCCTGCGAGGAGAAACCGTCCGAATGGCCACCCGCGGGC
Organism: Actinosomnolentus pattersoniae (SeqCode); assembly: GCA_013817655.1. Lineage (GTDB taxonomy): Bacteria > Actinomycetota > UBA4738 > UBA4738 > UBA4738 > JACDCJ01. Next base: position 4,116 of record JACDCJ010000113.1, on the reverse strand, counting down.
AACCCGCCGGGGCTTGCCCCCCCGCGATCCACCACCTCGACCACGAGCGAATCGGCCAACATCGCCGCCCGCAGGCGCACGGGCTCCTCCTCCGAGAGCCTGGCGTTCGAGGTCACGGCGTTCGTGCACGCCTCGGAGACGGCGAGCTTGGCGTCCTCGACGACGCTGTCGGCGACGGAGGACAACCGGGCCATGGCCGCCACTGCGTGCCGGGCCAAGCTCACGTACTCCGCCTTCGGGGGAAAGTCGATGGACAGCTCTTCGGAGTCCCAGCGGCCGGTCATGACTCGATCCGGACCTCGTCCACCGAGGTCCCTATCGGAAACACCCTGTCCAGGCCGGTGATCTCGAAGATCTTCAGGATCTTGTCCTGGGTGATAACGATGGAAAGGCTTCCCTCCTTCGTCTTCACCCGCTTCAGCCCGCCCACCAGTACGCCGAGGCCCGTGGAGTCGAGGAAGTCGACCTTCTCCATGTCGACGATGAGGTGGCGCTCCCCCTTTTCGACCAGGTCGACGATGGCCTGGCGCAGCCGCGGAGCCGTGTAGACGTCGATCTCTCCCTGAAGCGTCAACACGGTCGCCCGGTCCTGTTTGTCCACCTTGACATCCAAATCCATGGCGGTGGAGTTTAGCAGCGGGGCCTTCCGCTCCTTCCCCGCGAGAGCCCAAAGGGGGTCGTTGCCGGCTCCTCGGGCGACCGGTAGCCTTCGCGAACGTGAGCTCATCGCAGTCGTGGCACCGGCGCGACACGGCCGCGCTGGTGCTGATCCTCGCGATGGGGGTGGCCGCGACGCTCATTGCCGACGCAACCAACGGTGAGGGAACCCCTTCCGCCGCCGGCGACCGAGGGGACGGCGTCGCGCTTCCCGGAGACGACCCACAGAGTGGGCCTCCGGGGTTTCCGGATCCCCCTCCGAGAGCACCGTTCGAATTCCGCTTGAGCGCCGTGAGCTTCGCTCCCGTCCTCCTCGGAAAAGGACGGCCGGTGGCGCGAAGCGCAGCCACCGCGGTCGGGAGCACGCTGAGCGGCCTCTACGACCTCGCGTACGCAAACCCGGTGGCTTGGAAGCGGAACGTCCCGGCCAAGGTCTGGAACGCGTTCGCCCCCGAGCTGCGGGGCCGGGCGCGCAATGACGCGGCCACGTTCACGCTCTCGGGTCTCCCCGGCACGCTCCGAGACCTCGAGGTGATCCGCTCCTCACTCGCCGTTCGCGTGCTGCTCGGACCGAGCGGCCGGGCCGAGGCGGCCTTCGCCGACCTCACGTTCGAGGCCGCCGCCCGGCTCACGAGCGGAGAGGACCTCCGGCTTTCGAACACCGCTGACCTGGTCCTGCGGCCAGTCGCCGGCCGCTGGTTCATCGTGGGGTATCCGAACGCCAGGAGCGTCCTGAGGCCCATCTCCGATCCGCCCCCGGTCCCGAGCCCGTCCGCGAGCGAGCCGTCGGGGGCCGGATGAGTCGGACGGGAGGCCCCCGCGGCTGCCAACGGGATCCGGCCTGGCGACCGCGTCGGCGCCTGCCGTGGGCCATCGCCAGCGCACTCGTCCTCTGCCTGGCGACGGGCGCGCTCACGGTCGGGCTCCACCCCCCCGGAGCGACCGACCGCGCCTTCGCCGCGGCCGACGCGATCGAGCTCCGCGCTGCCCACGGAGCGTCGTTCGTTCCGGCGCTCGACGGTTCCGGGCCGCTCTTCATCCTCGCGCTCGGAAGCGACGCCCGTCCCGGGCAGGTGGTGGCGCGCCAGCGCGCCGATTCGATCCACCTCATCGGGGTGAACCCCGCACGGCATCGAGCGACCATCCTGGGGATCCCTCGGGACTCCTTCGTCGCGGTCCCGGGGTTCGGCAGCCGCAAGATCAACAACGCCATGGTGCTCGGAGGCCCCGAGCTCATGGTCAGGACCGTCGAGGCCCTCACCGGCGTCCGGATCGACTTCTACCTGCTGACGTCCTTCAAGGGACTGGAGCGAATGGTGGACGCGGTCGGCGGCCTCACCGTCGACGTCCCCTACGCGATGGACGATTCCTTCTCGCACGTGCACCTCCGGGCCGGGCCACAGCGGCTCCGCGGATGGCAGGCGCTGGCACTCGCGCGAAACCGCCACGACACGCCGAACGGTGACTTCAGCCGCTCGCTCAATCAGGGCCGTTTGCTCCTCTCCGCCCTCGCCCAGCTCCGAAGGGAGTTCGAGGAATCGCCCGGCCGGCTGCTCAGCTGGCTGGTGATCGGGTGGAGGAACATCAAGACCGATCTCGACTTCGACACGATCCTCGAGCTCGGCATGACCGCCACACAGGTTCCCGCCACCGCGGTGAACAACCTGGTCGTGTCCGGATCGAGCGGGTTCGTGGGCGGAGCGAGCGTGGTGTTCCTCTCCCCCGGGGGGGGCGGCGTCTACGCCGACATGAGGAACGACGGGCTGGCGGGCTGAGCTCCTCTCCGAGAGGTCACGGCATCCTGGGTAGGATGGACGACTTCCGCCCCCCGAACGAAAGAAAGGCCATGCCGGTTAAGCCTCCGCGAGCGCGAGCCGAGAACGCCTCTTGAAGCGGTTGCTCGCGGTACTCGGCCTTCATCACCCGCTGGAAGGCGGGATCTTCGGGAAGGTCTGGCCGTTTCCGGCGGTCATCGGCGCGACCCTCCTGATCGCGTGGGCAACCGAGGTGGCGGCCTTCTTCATGTCGCGAGGGATGGCCCTCGCGATCCTCGCCTTCCTGCAGGTCTCGCCGGAGTTCGCCGTGGAAGCGGTGCTCGCGAAGAACGCCGCGCAGGACCCCACCCAGCTCCAGTTCGTGACGGCGAACTTCACGGGATCGAATCGCCTGCTCGTCGGCGCCGCCCTCCCCATAATCTTCCTGATCGGACGCCGGGTACTGTCGCGCGAGGGACGGTGGCCGGGCCACCTCGTGATCGCCGCGCCCCACGCCGTCGAGATCCTAGCCCTCACCGTCCCATCGCTCTACTCCTTCGTGTGGGTGCTCCGCGGTCGCTTGGGCCTACTGGACACGGTGTTGCTCGTGGCCATGTTCGGCGCCTACCTGTACCTGCTGTCCAAGCTGCCGCCGGCCGAAGCCGAGGAGGTCGAACTGCTTCGCGGAGTGCCAAAACGGGTGATGGAGACCGGATCCCGGCGCTTCCAGCGCAACTTCGCGATCGGCGCCTTCCTCGTGGGGGGTACGGTCCTCCTGTTCTCGGCCGAGCCCTTCGTCCACGGCATGCAGGAGATCGGCCGCTATCTCCACGTTCCGCCGTACCTCCTGCTGCAGTGGGTGGCCCCGCTGCTGTCCGAGTTCCCGGAGTTCTTCACCGTCATCTACTGGAGCCGCCAGGGTCGCGTCCCGCAGGCCTTCATGAACATCGTCGCCGCCAAGATCAACCAGTGGACGCTGCTCATCGCGATGATCCCTCTGGTCTTCGTCATCACGCACCTCGTGCGGGGGCAGGGGGACTTCACGATCCGCTTCGACTACCACCAGCGCATCGAGATCCTGCTCACGGCGATGCAGGGCCTGTTCGCCGCCTCCTGCCTCTTCAAGTTCCGGTTCCTGCGGTGGGAGGCCTATGCCCTGCTGGGCCTCTGGCTCATCCAGCTGTTCGACCCGCTCATCGATCCCCTTCCGTTCGTCCAGCCCCTCCCGGCGATCTTCGGCGGGACGGACCCCGACGGCCAGAAGATCATCGTTCGCGAGTACATCACTGTGGTGTTCTTCGCTCTCACCGTCTTCGAGCTCATCCGCTACCGAGCCGAGTTCCGGTTGTTCTCCTACTTCGCCGAGATGTGGCGGACGTACATCCGGCCGCAGCCGAGCGCCGCGGCCTGACCCGACGCGATCGCGCCGCTAGGGCCGCCCGATAGCATCGGCTCGTGGACGCGCGGGGGTTCCTCGAGTCGCTGGTCCCGAAGGACGAAACCGGATCTCCGCTTGTGCACATCGAGGTGATCGAGGCCAGAGAGCCGGAGCTCGAGCCGTTTCCGCCCCTGCCCGAGGTGCTCGCCGGGCGTCTCCTCTTCCTCGGGATCGAGGGACTGTACGCCCATCAACGACGTGCGCTCGACCTGCTGGACGCCGGGTCGAACGTGATCGTCGCGACCGGGACGGCTTCCGGAAAGACCC
>JACDCJ010000112.1 GCA_013817655.1 Actinosomnolentus pattersoniae (SeqCode) | reverse complement strand
GGCACTGCTGCTCCACGAGTGGGGCGGCCTCACACGGTTCGCCCGCTCCTCCATCCATCAGAGCACGGCGCGCGAGGACACGGCCCTGCGGATCCGCGTTGTGACCGACGGCAGGGTGGGCGTCGCGTCGACGAACGACTTCTCCTCTAAGGGCGCGCGCAGCGCGGCCGCGAGCGCGCTCGAACTCGCACGTGTCGCACCGCCCGACGAGGCGTTTCCCGGCCTCGCTCCACCTGCTCCGGTCGCGCCGCTCGAGAGCTTCGACGACGAGACGGCGGCCACAACGCCGGAGGCCCGCGCCGAGCACGTCGCTGCACTCGTCGGAGAGGTCGGAAATGGCTTCCGCGCCGCCGGATCCTTCCAGACCACCGCGCTCGAGGTGGCGCTCGCCAACACGGAGGGTCAGTTCTGCTACGCGCCCTCCACCCAGTGCGGAACGACGACGGTGGTGTCGGGGGGACGTGGGGGCGCCGGGGCGGCCGAGGCCACAGCCAGGCGGACGGCCGACGTCGATCCCACGATCGTGGGACGTCGAGCGGCTCAGAAGGCCCGCGACAGCCAGGACCCCCGGCCGCTCCCCACCGGCCGTTACGAGGTGGTCCTCGAACCCTTGGCCGTCTCCACCCTGCTCGGCTTCCTCGCCTACATGAGCTTCGGCGGGCGCGCGATCGTGGAGGGGCGGTCAGCGTTCAGCGGCAAGGAGGGCCAGCTCGTGACCGGCGAGAACATCACCATCTACGACGACGGGCTGTCCTCGAACACCATCGGATTTCCGTTCGACTTCGAGGGAACGCCGAAGCGCCGCGTTCGGCTCATCGAGCGGGGGGTCTTCGTGGGCGGCGTTCACGACAGGCGGAGCGCCGCACAGGCGGGGGTCGACTCCACAGGACACGCGCTGCCACCGCCGAATCCCGAGGGCGCCTTCCCGCTCAACCTCTTCCTCGAGACCGGCGACGCGGACGTCGAGGAGATGGTGCGGAGCACCCGGCGCGGGCTCCTCGTGACGAGGTTCCACTACTCCAACATCGTGCACCCACTTGAGACGACGATCACGGGCATGACGCGCGATGGGACGTGGTGGATCGAGGACGGCGAGGTTCGATATCCCGTCCAGAACCTGCGGTTCACGCAGTCCATCGTCGAGGCACTCTCGAACGTCGAGATGATCGGGCGGGACTCGGTCATCGCGAGCGAGTTCTTCTTCGCGGCGTCTCGCGTCCCCGCCCTGAAGCTCGCGGACTTCGCGTTCAGTGGAACGAGCGACCACTGACGCCGGGTCCGAGAGGGGGCCGGTTTCCCGGCCCCCTCAGCCTCCACGCCGCCCCGGACGTCGCGACAGCCTTTCGGCTCAGGGCTTGACCTGGATGCCCGCCGTGTAGATGTCGGCTCCGTAGCCCGCGAACCGCGGCTTCCTCGCGTCCGCCCCATTCGGATTGAAGGTGAAGATGGGGTTGCGAGTGTCGGGCCAGACCGGATGGGCGACCCCGTCGGGTCCCACGGCAAGGGCGTTGTAGTCCCCAAGGAAGGTGCCGTACCCGCTGATGCCCGGGAACTCGTGGAACGGCGGCATGCTTGCGTCAGTTACGCGGGTGAACGCCGGCGTTCCACCGCCCACGGCAAGGGACACGTCGATCTCCCCGCTCGACTGGTCGTCCTCGTACTTGCGGTCGTAGTACATCGTCACCAGGCGGCCCCCGGGTGACAGGTCGGACCAGTGCCACCACTGATCGGCCAGCACCGGCCCCTCGTCGTTGATGCTGGGCAGGACGCCGTCTGGGAGCGACCCACCGGTCCAGGTCTGTCCCCCGTCGTAGGAGACGCTCCGCAGGATGTCGTTGTTGCACCCGTCCACCTCGCCCACGCCCTCGTAGAGGTTGAGGCCGGTGTCGGGGTTGATCCCGGCGGGGGAGCAGTTCCCGAGCCGGTTGGGGTTCGAGTGCTTGTTGATGTAGCTGCCGAAGCTCACCACCAGACGATCGCCCGTGAAGGCCGCGCCCACCGGGTAGTTCGCAGCGCGGAAGACGCTCCGTACGGACAGGGGCGCCGTGGGCACGCAGCTCCGGCCGAAGTTCTCGCCGGTGTACGTCACGCAGTCGGGCAGCTCGTGGAACTCGGCCACCTTGACGGGCCCACCGAACGAGTTTCCGCCGTCGGTCGACTTGACGATGAGCACCTGGTTCTGGTTCTCGTCGGGATTGCCCTCGCAGCCTACGGAGCCGCTGCAGTTGTTGTAGTTCATGAACACGACGTAGACGGCGGCGTCCGGGCCCACGAACACCATCGGGAACCCGTTGGCGTTGCACGTGCCCGGGGGCGAGCCGTCGAAGTTGATCGGGCACAGGTCCGGATCGAAGCCGCTGATGGACCCGGTCTGGTGCCAGCTGACTCCGTGGTCGTCGGAGTACGCGAACGTGACCGGGTCTGCCGTGAAGTCCAGGTTGTACTGGTTCCACACGACGTAGATCCGGTTCCGGTACGGGCTGTCCTCGTTTTGGTCGATCCCCATCCATTCCTTGTCGATCAGCCCGATACCGTCCTCGCCCGTGCCGGCGGACTGCGCGACCGGGCTTCCGGGGAAGCTCCACGATGCGCCGCCGTCCCGGGATCGGAACACGAAGACGCCGCTCGCGTTGTCGCCGAAATCGGCCGTTGGCCCCCGGTCGAACGCCAGGCAGGCGTAGTAGGCCTCGCCGTCGGCGTCAAACGCCACTACGGGGTCTCCGTTCGCGTCCCAGTAGTGACGCGCTCCTCCCGCGATGCCCGGAGCGGTGAAGTCGAGCGGCAGGATCTGGCTGCCCCAGTGCTCGCCGCCGTCGAGGCTCCAGTCGACTCCGCAGCCCGCGTCACCTTCTCGGTAGTCGTTCTGCCCCGCCACGATGTTGTCCGCATCGCGAGGGTTCACATCCACCGTGGTCTCGTTCTGGGATTGCCCTCGGCCGAGAAGCGTCGGAGTGCTCTGGTTCGTGCACTCCTGATTGACGCGAACGTTGGTCGCCGAGGCATCGGGACATCCTCCGCTCCCCGTCGGGCTGGGGATCGGTACGTTCGCTTCCTCCACGAGCCGCGTGGGAGTGTCACGCCCGGGGAAGGTAACGGTGCCCGAGGGCGCGAACCTGCTGGTGTACACCGAGTTCGCGGCCCCGGTGACGGGCTGGGTCGCGTTCCCGAGGACGAGGGGCAGCAGAAGTACCGCCGCCGAGGCCGTCACAACGATCCTTCGCATCTTTCCTCCCTGTCGATACGAGAGTCGGTCCTGGAAGGCGGGTCTGCGCCCCGTGATCACCTCCTCCCGCCGGGGGGCGGGGTCGACGAACCAGCCGCATTCGACAGCGGCTCGTCGTGCTTGTCAAGCGCCGAGGGGCCGGCGAACGCCGACCCTCGGGTTGCGCCGTCTCCGGTCGGCCCTAGCCTGCCGGAGGAGCGCCGGTTATCTGCTGCCGCTCGTGTAGTAGTAGATGTCCTCCTCCACAGTGCCGCCCCGGCCGCGAGTGTCGGCCCAGACGACGTGAGCATCACCCGCTCCGTCGGCGACCACCCACATGTAGTCGCCCAGGAAGCCCGCCTGGACCGGGTTGTTGGCCGGCGTCAGGTTCGGCATCGAGCCCGTGGTGATCCGATCGAGGGTGACCGTTGGGGAGTTCGACCTCGGTGACGTGATCGAGGCCAGGGTGATGTCGTTGCACCCGGTGAACTCGCAGTCGCCGTACTGGCGATCGTAGAACGCGACGTAGAGCTTCTTTCCGCTCTTGACGACGTCGCTCCACGGCTGCCACTGGGCGTTCTCACCGACGAGCGATGCGGGCGCGATGTTCCGCTCCGGAGCCCACGAGGCTCCCCCGTTCGTCGAGAACGTGTAGAACGCGTCGTTGTCACACGGCGGCTGGGCCGTGTTGGCGTCCCCCACGCAGGGCGGGCCGCCGTTGCGGAAGTCGGCCCACGCGAGGTACAGCCTGTTGGCCTGGTCGACGGAGATCGAGATCGAGGTGAACTCCGGAACCCGGTAGCCGTTCGGCGGCAGGCACTGGCGTCCCGGCGGGCATCCCTCGTCGGACGGACCGGTCGGGTGGTTGTCGATCAGGTCGTTCACCTTGACCGGCTGGGTCCAGCTCGCCGAGTTGCTGCAGTCCTTCGAGGCAGGGCACTTGACGAACAGGATCTGGTTCACCCCGACGTCCGGCGTGTTGCCGTTCCCGAACGCGACGTAGACGGTTCCGTCGGGTCCCACGATCGGGTGCGAACCCTGGTCCTGGTCGCAGGCCGCGGGGTCATCATCGCCACTGAAGTCCGTGCAGACCTGTGGGTTCCTGCCGCTGATCTCGACGCCAGGCGACCACGTCGCGCCGCCGTCCGTGGACTGGCTGAAGTAGATGGGGCTGTTCGCCCCGACTCCCTGGCCGGTGTCCGCGTTGAATCGCGTCCAGGTCATGTACACGTTGTCGGCCTTGGGACTGCCAGGGCTGTCGTCCGCGACCATGAGCTCCTTGTCGTTGAAGATCTCGGGGCCCGCGTCGCTCGCGACGACTCCCATCGTGCTGGTGGTGTACTCCTGGAACGCTCCCGGGACGGGGGTGTGGTAGTACGCCCCGCCGATCGGAAAGTTCGACTTGGCCACGAGGATCGCGTTGGCGGTGCCGACGACATCGAAGAATATGCCGCCCACATACGCGTTCCCCTGGGAGTCGAACGTGGCTGTCGGGTCGCTGCAGGCGTCGGCGGTATGCCCGTCGGCCAGCAGGATCTGCCAGAACGGCGGCACCTGGTCGCCCCACGTGAGCCCGCCGTCGAACGTCCAGTCGTATCCGCAGTGGTTGTAGCCGATCCTGGAGTCGTTCTGCCCGGCGATCATGTTCTGCGGTCGGACGGGATTGATGGCGAGCGTCTCCTCCGCCTGGCGGCGGAGCGAGCAGTCCTGGTTGACACGGATGTTGACGAAGTCGCGGACCAGGCTGCATCCCTGGGTGTTGTCGTTGCTCGGCCCGGGGCCAGTGGGAGCTCCCTCAGCCCGCTGGGCGAGGACGCCCGAGGCCTCCAGCAACGTATAGACCACGCCGGAGGAAACCGGCATCTCCCACTTGGCGGGCTTCACCCGTCCCAGCTCCCTGTCCAGCGCGCGCTGGAGGACCAGGTTGCCCTCTCGCTGCGCCCCGGTACTGGTCGCGGTCGGGGCGAAGAAGAACGTGGCCGCGAGTACCGGCACCAGTGCCGGCCCGAGCCATCGGCGAATCTTGACTTTCATCTGGTCTCCCTTCGGAACGGTCAACCGATCACTCGCACCGAGCCGCGCGATCACCTCCTTCGGCCGCGGATGGGCGCCGCCCGCGAATTCGACTGCGATTATCACCTCTTTGTCAAGGACCCCTTTTTGGGAGGAGGAGGGCAGGCCGGCGGCCCGGCCGCGGGAGGGGTAACCTACGGAAGCCGGCCGACCGAGGAGAGACATGCGGGTTCGCGAGATCATGCATCGAGAGGTACGAACCATTGCTGCGAGCGACACCTTCAGTGCGGCATCGAAGGTCCTGGGGGAACACCGGATCTCGTCGCTGGTCGTGTCGGGCGACCGGGGCGCGGCCGGCATCGTCACGGAACGCGATTTCGTGAGATTGGTCGCCGAAGGCCTGGATCCGGCCACCACGCGTCTCGCCGATCGGATGACCAGGGAGCTCGTCACGATCCACCCGGGTGCCGACGTCGCCGAGGCGGCGCGCCTCATGCGTGAGGAGGGCGTCCGGCACCTCCCCGTGATGGAGCGCCAGCAGCTCGTGGGCATCCTCTCCATGCGCGACGTGCTGTCCTGGGGAGTGGAGGAGATGACCGGGGGCCACGAGCTTCCGGACTTCGAAGGCAGCGCGGCGGCCCTCTCCGCGGCAGTCGGCCTCGAACGCCCCGGCTAGCATCCGGCCGGGCGCCCACAGCCCCCTGCCGTCCGAATCCCCTCAGGAATTGTTGGCGGCAGCCGACCGGAGCTCGGCGGCCTTTTCCAGGAGGAGCTCAAACTGGTCGGGCCGCGTCGTCCGCATACCCAGGCGGGGAGGATCGTAACGATCGCCGTGACAGTCGGAAGATCCAGTGAAGAAGAGCCCGAGACGATGGGCGATCTCCACATACCGGCCCTCGACGTCAGGGGTGTGCTCCGGATGTGATGCCTCGATCCCGTCGAGCCCCGCATCCGCCAGCTCGTCGATGAGCGAGCGCGGGACGGGCTTGGTCTCGCGCCAGGTCCCGGGGTGGGCCAGCACGCAGACGCCGGCGGCTCGATGGATCAGGGCGAGCGCGTCGAGCGGATGGAGCGCATGCTTCTCGACGTACGCCCTGCCGCCCGAGCCGATGAGCTCCTCGGAGAACGCCTCCTTGAGTGTGGGCACCACGCCCGCCTCCACCAGCGCCTGCGCGACATGGGGCCGGACGATGTTTCCACCTCGAGCGATGGCCTGGACCCGCTCGAACGTCACGGGATATCCCATGGCCTGAAGCTTCTCGACCATGCGCTCCCCGCGGAGGAGCCTGTCGTCCTGAAGCCGCTGCAACTCCGCCTGGAGCTCCGGGTGCGCCTGGTCCATGTAGTAGCAGAGTATGTGGACGCCCTCCCCGTTGTAGAGCGTCGAGAACTCCACGCCGGGGACGACCTCGACCCCCACCTCTCGGCCGGCGGCCGACGCCTCGGCGAGCCCGACCGTCGTGTCGTGGTCGGTAACCGCAACCCGGTCCAGACCTCGTTCGGCTGCCAGCCGCAGGAG
>JACDCJ010000111.1 GCA_013817655.1 Actinosomnolentus pattersoniae (SeqCode) | reverse complement strand
ACCTCGAGGGGTAGAAGGAACTCGCGTACGAAGTTGGGCGTCGCGTGCCGGAGCGATGCGAGTGGGCCGGGGAGAATGACCCCCTCTACCTGCGTTACCACGACGAGGAGTGGGGCGTCCCCTCCCACGAGGAGCGGCACCTGTTCGAGATGCTCGTGCTGGAGGGCGCCCAGGCGGGGCTGAGCTGGTCGACGATCCTTCGCAAGCGCGAGGGGTACCGGCGGGCGTTCGCCGAGTTCGATCCAAAGAGGGTGGCCAGGTTCGACGCCGCACGAAGGGAGCGGCTCCTGCAGGACCCCGGGATCGTGCGGAACCGCGCCAAGGTCGAGGCCGCGATCGGAAACGCGCGACGGACGCTGGAGGTGCGCAAGGAGTTCGGCAGCCTGGACGCCTACCTTTGGGGCCTCGTCGGGGGCACGTCCATCGCGAACCGGCGGCGGGCGTTGGCCGAGCTTCCCTCGGAGACCGAGGAGTCCCGCGCGATGAGCCGAGACCTCAAGCGACGCGGGTTCCGGTTCGTCGGCCCAACGATCTGCTACGCGTTCATGCAGGCCGTCGGGATGGTGAACGACCACGTCGTCACCTGCTTCCGCCATCGGGAGGTCTCTCGATCTCAGGCCGGCGCTGCCGTTGGGAGACCGAGAGCCGTCACTCGTCACGTCCCTCGGCCGTCACCTCCGATGGACGCCGGGCACCGGGCGGAAGAGTCATGGCCCTGACCTTCAGCAGGTTCGCCTCGAGCCATGCGCTCCTCCAACATGTCGGCCACCAACCTACGGGGTCGCGAGGGGAACTCAGCCTCGGCCGGCTTGCGGGCGGGCACCGACGGCGAGCGCCACCTGCGTCAGGTCGGACCGGAGCTCCCCAACTTCCCTCCGGAGCTCCGAGTTGTCGGCCCTCACTTCGGTTCGGAACTCCGAGATGTCGGACCTAACCTCTGCTCGAAGCTCCGAGATGTCCGCTCGCACCTCCGCCCGGAACCCCGAGATATCCGCTCTAACCTCCGCGCGAAACTCCGAGATATCCGCTCTAACCTCCGCGCGGAACTCCGACATGTCGGTCCGGACGTCCGTCCGCACCCTTTCCAGCTCAGCTCGCAATCCGTGAACCATCCAGCCCAGGATCAGCCCGACGGCTCCCACCACGATGGCATTGATGATCGTCTGAAGTGGCTCCACTCCTCCCCTCCTTCGCGTCGAAGGGGGAGACGGGAGCAAGACTACCAACCACTGATGACGTCGCGTGCTCCGCGGTTCGTGTCACGAGGGCGGGCATCTCCTCGGGCTTGATCTGGGGGCCGCCAGAGATGATCCTGCCGCCATGATCGGCGAGCTCGACGATCGACTGCGAGCGGCCGCCTTCGCCTACCTCGCCGAGGTGGCGGAGCGGTCGGGTGGACTCGTGGGGCGTGAGGAACTCCATTCCTTTACCTTCGAGGGACGGCGCATTCCGCTGGTTTCACAGCAGGCGGGGATCTGGCGTCCGGGGGGACTTGGCCTCGAGGCCGCACTGAGCATCCTCACGACGTTCGCGACCAGCCCAGAGCTTCGGCCGTATGACGACAGCATCGGCGCGGACGCCTACCCGCGATACAAGTGGCGAGGCAGCAACCCTCGAGCCTGGGACAACATCGCCCTGCGTCGAGCGATGGAGCTGAGGAAGCCTCTCGCCTGGTTCGTGGGCGTGTCGCCCGGCGTGTACGACCCGATCTTCCCGGTCTGGTTGGTGGATGAGGAACCCTCGGAGCAGCAATTCGTGGTGGCGCTCGACGACCTGATGCGAGATCAGTGGAGGTCGGACCTGTCTACCCGGACGCCCTTCGATCCCGTCCGGCGCTACGCCCTGGCGACGGTCCGGGTTCGACTGCACCAGAGGGTGTTCCGCGACAAGGTCCTCCTGGCATACGACTCGCAGTGTGCTCTGTGCCGGCTTCGCCACCGGGCGCTCCTCGACGCCGCGCACATCAAGGAGGACACCGCGGGCGGGCAGCCGATAGTTCCGAATGGCGTGGCGATGTGTGCGATCCATCACCGAGCATTCGACGCCGACGTCCTCGGGATCAGGCCCGACTATGTCATCGAGATTCGGGCCGACGTCCTGGCGGAGCAGGACGGGCCCACTCTGCGTCACGCATTGCAGGGGCTGCATCACGAACTCATCGTCTTGCCCCGACGCCGAGCCGAGCGACCCAGCGACGTGCTGCTGGAGGAACGCTACGAGCGTTTCCGTGCAGCCGGGTGACGCATCAGCATCCTGATCCAGGCCTCCGAAGAGTGTCGGAGGTATGGCCTATGCCTCGGAGGTCTTTAGATGAGGAGGTCGATGAAGAACACGGATTCTCGCTTCGACATCGCGCTCTGTTCGGTCCCCGAGGCCGCGCGCCTGGTGGCGATTCCTCGACAGACTCTCTGGAATTGGCTGGAGGGGTATGCGTATCCTTCGGTGGGCAAGGTAGTCAGAGCAAGGGCCGTCATTCAACCGACCGCCGGATCGGGGACGACCCTATCCTTCGTCAACCTCATGGAGGTCCGCGCTCTCGCGGGGTTCCGCAGCACCGGCGTCTCCATGCAACGGGTGCGCAAGGCTCTGGGCTACGTGCGGAGGAAATGCAGGAGCAGCATCCACTAGCAACCAAGCGCATCCTCACGGACGGCGTCGATCTCTTCTGGGAGTACCAGGTGCGCTCTCGAGGTGGTGAGGCCAACCTCATCAACGTCAACAGGGGTGGGCAGAAGGCCTTTCCCGAGGCAGTGATGCGCTACCTGCGGGAGATGGAATGGGGGCGGGACCACTTCGTCACGAGATGGTGGCCGGGAGCGCCAGGACCCGGAGAAGGAGAGATCGTCGTGGACCCGTCGGGCGTTCGGCGCACCGGTGATAGTCGGCACCGGCATCCGCACCGAGGACGTCTTCCAGCGCTTCTCCTCGGGAGAACCTCTGAGCGACCTCGCGGAGGACTACGGGTTGAGACGTGACCAGATCGAAGCCGCCATCTAGGCTGAAGCGCGATTCCTCGACCAAGCAGCCGCCTGAGATCTTCGTCGATCGAAGCCTCGGCCGCCGGAAGGCGTGGATGGATCGTTCTCACGAGAGACGATCGGATTCGATACCGCCCAGGCGAGCAACAAATCCTTGTTGATGCCGGCGTGAGGTGCTTCTGCCTCAACCCAACGAAGGGGATGACCGGGGAAGACATGGCGGCGGCCTTCGTGCGTGCCCTTCCTCGGATTCTCGCCGTCGCATCCGGCGACTCGAAGGGTGGCTACATCAAAGGTGTGAATCGGTATGGACGGGTGCGCCACCTGTTTCCGTAGGGTCGCTCGGGAGCCCTCAGCCTCGGCCGGCATGGTGGCGGGCGCCGACGGCGAGCGCCACCATGGTCAGGTCGGATCGTAGCTTTACGACCTCCCTCCGTAGCTCGGAGAGGTCAGCCTCTACGTTGGTCCTGGACTCCGAGATATCGCCCCGCGCCTCTGTCCGAAGCCCAGACCCGTCGCTCCGCAAGTCGGCCCTGAACTCCTCGATGGCTGCCTTGATCTCGACCCGCATGCCGTGGATCATCCGGCCCAAGATCAGGCCGAAGGCTCCGACCACGATGGTGTGGATGATCGTCTGAAGCGGTTCCACTCCTCCCCTCCTCCACGCCGAAGGGGGATGGGGTCAAGGCTACCAACGGTGGATGACATCGGGTGGCCGAGCGCCGCTCAAGCGAAGGGGCCCAGGGGGAGCTTCGGGGCCGGGTCGTTGAACCGGCGCCAGAAGTGCCGGCTGAGCGTCACCGTCTGGCCCTGGTAGGCGGACCCGAGGCCCGAGCCGTACAAGGTGTCGGGCGCCTCCACCATCCGCTCGAAGGCGAGCTTGCACACCTTCTGCCCGTCCTCGACCATGAACGGCACGTCGTGAGCGCGGACCTCGAGCGCCGCGCGCGAGCCCACCTGCGGCTCCTCCTCGGAGTGGCCGAACCCCGGATCGAAGAACCCGGCGTAGTGCGTCCGGAGCTCGCCGCTGGTGGGGTCGTACGCGGTCATCTCGGCCGCGTAATTAGGAGGGATGCGGACGGACTCCTGTGAGAGAAGGAGGTAGAACTCCTCGGGCTCGAGGACGGCCCGGTCTCCCTCCTCCTTTCCGACCGGCTCCCAGTAGTCCGCGGGGTCGTGGGAGTACTCGACGCTCAGGTCGAGCAGGCGGCTGTTCTTCCTCGCCTGGTATCCGACCGTTCCCTCCGGGTCGCCGCGCATGTCCAGGCTGAGGAAGAGCCCTCCGGAGACGACCAGCTCGCTCTCCGGGATCGGCCTCCCTCCCTTGAACAGGAGCGGGGTCTGGCCGTGCAGCTCGGCGATCTCGGCGTCCGTGAACCTGGCGGTGCCGTGGATGAGCCGGAGCTGGTTGAGCGAGATCCCCGTCTCGACCCTGATAGTGAAGGACCGGGACACGACCTCGAGGTAGAGCGGCCCCCGATACCCGGGCGCGACGTCGTCGAAGGTGAAGCCCCGGTCGCTGATCACGCGCGTGAACACGTCGACCCGGCCCGTGGAGCTGCGCGGGTTCGCCTTGGCCCGCAGCGACTCCGGAAGGTCGAGCCGCTCCAGCAAAGGAATGAGGTACGGCCGGTTCCGTTCGAGGATGGCGCCGTCGCGAAGGTCGACGTGGCCCATCTCGTATTCCTTCAGCCGTTCGGCCACGGTCTTGGGCCCGGGGAGGAAGCTGCACCGCAGCCGGTACGCCCTCTCGCCCAGGCGGAGGTCCAGGCTGGCCGGCTGGAAGCTCGAATCGGGGACCGTCCGGTCCGAGGTGATCAGCCCCTGGGAAACGGCCTTGCGAAGCCACTGGGTTGGAAGGATCCCCTCCGAAGGAACCGCCAGCTCGCTCATCTCGGGCGAGGTTAGCCGCCCGAGGTCCGGAGCACCACGGCGGGCGCGTTCGGTGAAACGTAGCCATGATGTGGGTAGAAGGCCCCCACCGGCGTCCACCAACACGAGAGCGAGGACTGAATGAACCTGCACCCGAGGGCACTGGTCGAACGCATCGAACCGATGGAGGGCCTCGACGGGCCGGGGCGGGCGCTGGGGGCGGCAGTCGACTCGGTGATCCGGCCGGGATCGCTGAAGGACCTCCTGAGCGGCTCCTGGCTGGGACATCCGATCCACCCGGTTCTCACCGACGTGGTGATAGGCGCGTGGTCGGGCGCGATGTTCCTCGACGTCCTGGGAGGCCGGAAGGCCCGGGGCGCGGCCGACTCGCTAGTGGGGCTCGGCATTCTCGCCGCCGTCCCGACGGCAATCACCGGCCTGAACGACTGGAACGACACGGACGGCGAGACGCGTCGCGTCGGGCTCGTGCACGGCGCCGGGAACGCCGTCGCGCTCTCCCTTCACCTGCTATCGCTCCGCGCCCGGCGGCGAGGCGCGCGCGCTCGAGGGTTCCTGCTCTCGACACTCGGGATGGGGGTCGCGACGTTCACCGCCTACCTGGGAGGGCACCTCGTCTACTCCCGAGCGGTCGGCGTGGACATGACCGCGCTCGAGAAGCGGCCGCACGATTGGATCCCGGTCGGAGCCCTCGCCTCGATCCCGGAGAACGAGCTCACGTCCGCGCGGGCCGGGAACGCCGACGTCCTGCTCGTCCGCCGCGGACAGCGCGTCTTCGCCCTTTCGAACACGTGCAGCCACCGCGGCTGCCCGCTGAGCGAGGGCAGCATGGACCCGGAGAACGGGTCCGTCACGTGCGGGTGCCACGGGAGCATGTTCCGGCTGTCCGACGGGGAGGTCCTTCGCGGCCCGGCGACCGCGCCACAGCCCGCCTACCAGGTCAGGATGCGCGAGGGCGTGGTCGAGGTGCGGATGCCGGCGAGGAGCTGAGAGCCTCGGTCCGAGGCGTCAGGACATGAGCTCGACGATGAGCCGCTCGTCGATCTCGACGGGCAGCGGGATCTCGTCGCGCTCCGGGAGCCGGATGAGTGTTCCGGTGACGGCGGCCTTGTCGCGCTCCAGATAGGGCGGCGGCTCGGGGGTCACCTCCAGCGCCTCGCGCACGTAGATGAAGTTCCGCGCGGCCGGGCTCGCCTCGACGACCTGGCCGGGACGCACGTTCGCGCTCGGCACGTCCAGGCGCCGGCCGTTGACCCGCACGTGCCCGTGCGAGACGAGCTGTCGTGCCTGATGGATGGTCTGGGCGAACCCGAGGCGAAGGATCACCGCGTCCAGGCGGGTCTCGAGCAGCTCGAGCAGTTGCTCGCCGGTCACGCCCTTCCTTCGAGTGGCCTCGTGGAAGTAGCGGCGGAACTGACGCTCGCCGACGCCGTACATCGCGCGGAGCTTCTGCTTCTCGAGCAGTCGGATGTGGTACTCGGAAAGCCTGCGGCGGCCCCGGCCGTGCTGCCCCGGAGGATATGGTCGCTTGTTGGTTGGGCAATTGGGGCGCCCGCAGATCGAGGCGCCCACCCGCCGGCACATCCGGTGCTTCGGTCCGATCTTCAGCATGATCCCTCGATTCGACTGCGGAATGTCTCCGCAGGAGACCGGGCCATTATTCCAGTTGCTCTCCTGGATGGCACATGGACCGCCTGGGGACGGAGGCGCTGTCTCGCGACCAACGGAGCGACCCCCTCCCGGCCCGACAAGGCCTCGCGGCGCCACTGTACCGAAGCCCGAACCCGCACGGGGTCGCCGGAAAGGGGAACCCGTGGAAGCCTCGATTCTCGTATATCAAAAGGTATTGTCGCGACGATGAACAGGG
>JACDCJ010000013.1 GCA_013817655.1 Actinosomnolentus pattersoniae (SeqCode) | reverse complement strand
GGCGCGTTCGGCCGGGACGGGGGTCCAGCTCGTCGCCAAGGAAGGTGGCCGTGCGACGCTTCGGCTCCCTTCAGGCGAGATCAGGCTGGTGGACGCGGCCTGTCGCGCCAGCGTCGGAGAGGTGGGAAACCCCGAGCACGAGCTTGTATCCTGGGGCAAGGCCGGCCGGAACCGGTGGCGCGGGAAGCGCCCCTCGGTACGAGGCGTGGCCATGAACCCGGTCGACCACCCATTGGGCGGTGGTGAGGGCAAGTCCAGCGGCGGACGCCATCCCACCAGTCCCTGGGGAAAGAAGGAAGGCCGGACCCGCAAGCCGAAGCCGTCCGACAAGCTCATCGTTCGGCGCCGTGGAAAGAGGAGGGGATAGGCCGTGCCGCGTTCCATCAAGAAGGGACCGTTCGTGGACGACCACCTGATGAAGAAGCTCGACGACATGAACCGTCAGGGGGGCAAGCGCGTGATCAAGACCTGGTCGCGGCGCTCCACGGTCGTGCCTGAGATGGTCGGCCACACGATCGCCGTGCACGACGGCCGCAAGCACGTACCGGTGTTCATCACCGAGTCGATGGTGGGGCACAAGCTGGGCGAGTTCGCGGTGACGCGGACCTTCCGGACGCACGGCCACCACACCGAACGAAGCACGGCGCTCAGGTAAGGATCGGCGAATGGAAGCGAAAGCAAGCGCGAAGTACGTCCGGGTGTCGCCGCGGAAGATGCGGCGATCGGTCGACCTCATCCGGGGCCGGCAGGTGGACGACGCCCGCAGAGTGCTCACGCTGTCGGCCTTCGCCGCCAACCGGACGATCGTCAAGGTGCTGAACTCCGCCGTCGCGAACGCCGAGCAGCGCCAGGCCATCCCCGAGAATCTCTTCGTGTCCCGAGCCTGGGTCGACGAGGGTCCGACGCTTCGCCGCTACCGTCCCCGGGCGTACGGGCGCGCCGCCCGCATCCGCAAGCGGACCAGCCACGTGACCGTGGTCGTGCAGTCCCTCGAGGAGGTGTCGAGCTAGTGGGGCACAAGGTGAATCCCTACGGGTTCCGCCTCGGCGTGATCTACCCGTGGAAGTCGAAGTGGTACGCCCGGAAGGACTACGCGGAGGCGCTGCACGAGGACGTTCGGATCCGGCAGTACATCCGCGCGAAGCTCACGCGCGCGGGCATTTCGAACGTCGACATCGAGCGCAAGGGTGACCAGGTTCAGGTCTTCATCCGGACCGCGAGGCCGGGCATCGTCATCGGGCGGAAGGGCGCGGAGGTCGACCGCATCAGGAAGGACGTGGAGAAGATCACCGGCAAGCGCGTGGACGTGAAGGTCGAGGACATGAACCAGTCCGCCAGCGAGCTGCGCCCCGAAACCGATGCCGCGCTGCTCGCACAGGGCACCGCCGAGCAGCTCGTGGGGCGGGTCTCGTTCCGCCGGGCGATGCGCCGGACCGTTCAAACCGCCATGAAGGCGGGGGCGATCGGCGTCCGGGTTCAGTGCTCGGGCCGTCTGGGCGGCGCGGAGATGTCGCGGCGGGAGTGGTACCGAGAGGGCCGCGTCCCCCTCCATACCCTCCGGGCGAAGATCGACTACGGGACGTCGGAGGCCAAGACGACTTTCGGTGTCATCGGCGTGAAGGTGTGGGTCTACCACGGGGACGAGATCCCCGTGCACGAGCGGGAGACAGAGCGTGCCCGCGCGCGAGCGCTCGCCGGCATGCCGGCCCGCACCGCGGGAGGCGCATCGACGGGCGCGCTCATCACCGATGTTAGGGAGCTCGAGGAGGGGGTGCCGAGACCCCCTGCCGAGCCGCGGGAGGTTCGGGAGGAACCCGGCAAGGGCGCTCGCCCCGCTCCGCCGCGCCGTCCCGGTGGCGGGCGGGCGCCGGGGGGCCGTCCTCGTTCGGGAGGGGGGCGTCCCTAGGTGCTCATCCCGAAGAAGGTCAAGCATCGCAAGCAGCACCGCGGCCGCATGCGTGGGCAGGCGAAGGGCGGCACCGAGGTGCACTTTGGTGACTACGGGCTGCTGGCGCTCGAACCGGGTTGGATCACGAACCGCCAGATCGAGGCGGCCCGAGTCGCGATGACGCGCCATATCCGGCGCGGTGGCAAGGTCTGGATCAACATCTTCCCGGACAAGCCCATCACGAAGAAGCCCGCCGAGACCCGGATGGGGTCGGGCAAGGGGAACCCCGAGGCCTGGGTGGCGGTGGTCAAGCCCGGCCGGGTCATGTTCGAGCTGTCCGGAGTGCCCGAGCCGATCGCCAAGGAGGCCATCACCCGCGCGGCGCACAAGCTCCCCATCAAGTCGAAGTTCATCGTGCGAGCGGGGGTGACCGAGTAGGTGAAGGCCGCCGAGCTTCGCGAGCTTCCCGACGACGAGCTCCTGGCCCGTCTGGAGAGCCAGAAGGAGGAGCTGTTCAACCTTCGCTTCCAGTCGGCCACGGGGCAGCTCGACAACCCGATGCGCGTCAAGGAGGTCCGCCACGACATCGCCCGCATCCTCACCGTCCTGCGGTACCGGCACCGGGAAGAGGAGCTGGAGGCCCGGGTGGCGCGCGCCGATCGAGATGCCCTCGAGGAGCGACGGGACGCGATCGCCCGCGGCGAGTTGAAGGGTCGATCGCTCACCGAGATCCAACAGGAAGCGCTCATCGAGCAGGAGGCCGCCGAGGGCGCGACCTCCGTTCCTGAGGATGAGGAGGAGCGCGCGTGAGCGACGAAGCGACGGCACGCGAGCGGGGGGCGCGCAAGGTGAGGACCGGAGTGGTCGTCTCCGACGCCATGGAGAAGACCGTGGTCGTCCGGATCGCCTCCTCGGTTCGCCATCCCCTCTACCGGAAGATCGTGCGCCGGTCCACGAAGCTGAAGGCCCACGACGAGGGTCGCCAGGCCCACGTGGGTGACACGGTGCGCATCGTCGAGACCCGTCCCCTGTCCAAGACGAAGCGCTGGCGCGTCGTCGAGGTAGTGGAGAGGGCCAAGTGATGGGCTCGGTCGGCCGATGATCCAGCAGGAAACTCGCTGCAGGGTGGCGGACAACACGGGTGCCCGTGAGGTCCTGTGCATCCGCGTGCTCGGCGGCTCGGGGCGTCGCTACGCTGGCCTCGGAGACGTCATTGTGGGCTCCGTGAAGGACGCGCTGCCCGGCGGTGGCGTGAAGCGGGGCGAGGTGGTTCGTGCGGTCGTCGTACGAACCGCCAAGGAGCGCCGCAGGCCGGACGGCAGCTACATCCGCTTCGACGACAACGCCGTCGTGCTCATCAACGAGCAGCGCAATCCGCGGGGCACCCGGATCTTCGGCCCGGTCGCACGCGAGCTTCGCGAGAAGCGCTTCATGAAGATCATCTCTCTTGCCCCGGAGGTGTTGTAGATGGCCACCGTCTCCATCCGAAAGAACGACGAGGTCGAGGTGATCTCGGGCAAGGACAAGGGCAGGCGCGGTCGCGTCGTGAACGTTCTGCCGAAGAAGAACCGCATCATGGTCGAGGCGGTTGCTCGCGCGACTCGCCACACGCGACCCACTAAGGCCAGGATGCAGGGGGGCCTCGTGCAGAAGGAGCAGTTCATCGACCTCTCGAACGTCCAGGTCGTGTGCAAGGCGTGCGGCAAGCCCACGAGGATCGGCCACAGGACCGAGGATGGCGTCAAGGTGCGGATCTGCCGCCGGTGTGAGGGAGAGGTCTAGATGGCCGAGGCCTCGAAGCCCCGCGCTAACGCGGCCCTCCCGCGGCTGCTGCAGCGGTACCGTCAGGAGATCCTGCCGACCCTGCAGCAGGAGCTCGGGCTGTCCAACCCCATGCGTGTCCCCAGGCTGGAGAAGATCGTCGTGAACATGGGCGTCGGCGAGGCCGTCAGGGACGCCAAGATGCTCGATTCTGCCGTGGCGGACCTAGCGGTCATCACCGGGCAGAAACCGGCCATCCGGCGCGCTCGCAAGTCGATCGCCGCATTCAAGCTTCGGGCAGGTATGGCGATCGGCGCGAAAGTGACGCTCCGCGGCGCCCGCATGTGGGAGTTCCTGGACCGCCTCCTCTCGGCCGCACTCCCGCGGATCCGCGACTTCCGTGGGCTCGACCCCGAGGCCTTCGACGGCCACGGAAACTACACGCTGGGGGTGACCGAGCAGTTGATCTTCCCGGAGATCGACTACGACAAGGTGGTCAAGGTTCGGGGCATGGACGTTACCATCGTCACGACGGCTCGAGACGACACCGAAGGGCTCGGGCTCCTGCGTGCACTCGGCTTTCCTTTTGCCGGCCAGCCCGCCGCGCAGCCGGCCGCGGCTGTGGGATAGAACCGACGAGGGTCGGTCGACGGAACGAAGAGGAAGAGATGACAAAGAAAGCGCTTCTAAACAAACAGCAGGGACGGCAGAAGTTCTCCGCCCGAGCGTACACGCGCTGCGCCAGGTGCGGACGCTCCCGGGCCGTCTTCCGCCGGTTCGTACTGTGCCGCATCTGTTTCCGGCAGCTCGCCCACCAGGGCGAGGTGCCCGGCGTGACGAAAGCGTCCTGGTGATCACATGGTCATGACCGATCCCATCGCGGACATGCTGACCCGCATCCGGAACGCCAGCATGGCGAGCAAGGAGCAGCTGCAGATGCCGGCGTCCTCCCTTCGCGCGCGCATCGCCGACATCCTGGTCCGCGAGGGTTACCTCGGCGAGGCCGCCGTCGAGGGCGACGGCAAGGACCGCACCATAACCATCCGGCTGAAGTACGGCCCGAACCGGGAGCGGACGATCAACGGGATCAAGAGGGTCTCCCGTCCGGGACGCCGCATCTACGCCGGCCGGGACGACCTACCCCGCGTCCTGAACGGGCTGGGCATCGCTATCCTTTCAACCTCTCAGGGCTTGCTCACCGACCGCCAGGCCAAACGGCAGGGCGTCGGTGGCGAGGTCCTGGCATACGTCTGGTGATGGGTTAGGACGACATGTCGCGCATCGGAAGGCAACCCATAGTGATTCCATCGGAGGTCGACGTCTCCATCGACGGATCGCGCGTCACGGTGAAAGGCCCCAGGGGCACCTTGGAGCAGACCTTTCACCGCGACATGCGGCTCGTGAAGGACGATGGGACGCTGCGGGTCGAGCGGCCGAGCGACGAGCGCCTGCACCGGTCACTTCACGGCCTCACGCGTTCGCTCCTCGCGAACATGGTCCAGGGCGTCGTACAGGGCTACGAGAAGCGCCTCGACATCGTCGGCGTCGGCTACCGGGCGGCGCTGAAGGGATCGGACCTCGAACTCGCCCTCGGGTTCTCCCATACGGTTCCGTTCCCCGCCCCTCCGGGCATCGAATTCGAGGTCCCCGCGGCGAACCGGATCGTGATCCGCGGGATCGACAAGCAGCTCGTCGGCGAGGTGGCCGCGGACATCCGCAAGATTCGCAAGCCCGAGCCCTACAAGGGCAAGGGAATCCGGTACGAGGGCGAATACGTGCGTAAGAAGGCCGGCAAGGCGGCCAAGGGGGCGTGATGAGGGCCGACGCTAAGCGGGCGGCGCGAGTGCGCCGTCACGGCAGGGTGCGCAAGAAGGTGTCCGGCACGGCGGATCGCCCGCGGCTCGCCGTGTACCGGTCGAACCGGCACATCTACGCCCAGCTCGTCGACGACGGGGCGGCCCGGACGCTTGCCTCCGCTTCCGATTTGGCCCTCGCCGAGGGAGACAAGAAGGTGCGGGCCAAGCAGGTGGGAGCGACGCTGGCCGAGCGGGCGCGAGCCGCCGGCGTGGACCGCGCCGTGTTCGACCGCGGTGGCCGGCTCTATCACGGCCGGGTCAAGGAGCTCGCAGACGGAGCGCGAGAGGGAGGACTTCACATTTGAGACGCTACGACCAGGGTTCGGAACGGAGCCCCTACGAGGAGCGCGTGGTGGCGATCAACCGCGTGGCCAAGGTGGTCAAGGGCGGCCGGCGGTTCAGCTTCACGGCGCTCGTGGTGGTGGGCGACGGGGCCGGGCGGGTCGGTGTCGGCTACGGCAAGGCCAAGGAGGTCCCCGCCGCCATCCAGAAGGGCGTGGAGGAGGGACGGAAGGCCATGTTCACCGTGCCGCTCATGGGCAGCACGATCCCTCACCAGGTGACCGGGGAGGACGGAGCAGGAGTGGTCCTGCTGAAGCCCGCGGCCCCCGGAACCGGCGTCATCGCCGGCGGGCCCGTGCGGGCCGTTGTCGAGGCCACCGGCATAAAGGACATCCTCTCGAAGTCGCTCGGCTCGGGAAACCCGATCAACATCGTGCACGCGACGATCTCGGGCCTGCGTCAGCTCAAGCGCCCCGAGGAGATCGCCCTCGCCCGCGGGCTGCGGGTCGAGGACATCGCGCCGCGTCCCATGGTGAGGGCCGTCGCCGAGGCGGAGCTCGCCATGGCGGCCAAGCGGCGAGACGCCGGCCTGGAGGACGCGGATGAGTCCTAAGCTGAGGGTGACCCAGGTTCGAAGCGCGATCGACAGACCGAAGGACCAGAAGTCGACGATCCGCGCGCTCGGCCTGCACCGCATTCGCCACTCGGTCGTGAAGGAGGACCGCCCCGAGATCCGGGGCATGATCGCTAAGGTCCAGCACCTGGTCCGCGTAGAAGACGTGGGGGAGTGAGGACACCAAGATGAAGCTGCATCACCTCCGCCCCGCGGAGGGCGCGGTCAAGGACCGCCGGCGCGTCGGTCGCGGGAAGGCGGCCGGCCGCGGGAAGACCGCCGGACGAGGCACGAAGGGCTACCTCGCCAGGCACAGCAAGCGCCTCGGGTTCGAGGGCGGTCAGATGCCGCTACAGCGGCGCGTGCCGAAGCTGAAGGGTTTCACCAACCCGAACCGGGTGGAATGGTCCGTGGTGAACGTCGAGCGCCTGAGCTCCTCGTTCGATGCCGGCGCCCAGGTCACCCCGGACGTACTTCGGGAGCGGGGGCTAGTACGCAAGGGCAGGCCGGTGAAGGTGCTGGGCCGCGGCGAGATCGACCGGGCGCTCACCGTCCGCGCACAGGCGGTCTCCGGGACGGCCCGGGCCAAGATAGAGCAGGCCGGCGGAACTGTCGAGATCCTCGTAAACTGAGTTCCTTTGGACCCCAACGAGGCTAACGTACGATGCTGAAAGCCTTCGTCAACGCGTTCAAGATCCCGGACCTCCGCAAGAAGATCCTGTTCACGCTGGGGATCATCGCCGTGTTCCGCTTGGGCTCCCACATCCCCGTGCCGAACATCGACCTCTCACGGATCCAGGAGCTTCAGAACGCCACGAACTCCCCCTCGGGCCTCTCCGCCCTTCAGTTCATCGACCTGTTCTCGGGCGGGGCCCTCACGCGTTTCGCGGTCTTCTCGCTCGGGATCATGCCCTACATCACCAGCTCGATCATCATGCAGCTGCTGACCGTCGTGATTCCCAAGCTCGAGCAGTGGCAGAAGCAGGGCGAGATGGGCGTCAAGAAGATCACCCAGTGGACCCGCTACATGACGGTGACGCTGGCGCTGCTGCAGTCGACCGGGCTCGTGTTCCTGTTCAACACCCAGTTCCAGGTCGTTCGGGAGTTCACGGCACCGCGGGTCGCCCTCATCGTCATTACCCTCACCGCCGGAACTGCGATGATCATGTGGCTCGGCGAGCTGATAACCCAGCGCGGGATCGGCAACGGGATGTCGCTGCTCATCTTCACGAGCGTGATCTCCCGGCTGCCGGCCGAGGGAGCCGCCATTCTGAACCAGGCGGGGCCTGCGAAGTTCTACTTCCTCCTGGGGCTCGGGATCGCCATCATCGTGGCCGTCGTCTGGATGGAGCAGGGCCAGCGGCGGATCCCGGTCCAGTACGCAAAGCGCATGGTGGGGCGCCGGATGATGGGCGGGCAGTCGACGTACATCCCGCTGAAGGTCAATCAGTCGGGCGTGATCCCGATCATCTTCGCTTCCTCGGTCCTCTACTTCCCGACGCTCTTGCAGAACGTCATCCACGCTCAGTGGTTCCAGAACTTCATCAACAACAACCTGCTGCGTGAGTCGAGCGTCATCTACATGGCCATCTACGGCCTGCTCGTGATCTTCTTCGCCTACTTCTACTCCGCGATCACCTTCAACCCCATCGACACGGCGGACAACATCCGTAAGTACGGCGGCTTCATCCCGGGCATCCGTCCGGGCCGGCCCACGGCCGAGTACCTCTCGGGCGTGCTTAGCCGCATCATCCTTCCCGGGTCCCTTTTCCTTGCGGCCATCGCGCTGATCCCTTCGATCTTCCTGGCCATCTGGGCCATCACGGCGTTCCCCTTCGGGGGAACCACCATCCTGATCACCGTGGGGGTGGCCCTCGAGACGATGAAGCAACTGGAGTCGCAGCTCATGATGCGGCACTACGAGGGATTCCTCCGCTAGTGCGGCTGGTGCTCCTCGGGCCTCCGGGAGCCGGCAAGGGGACGCAGGCGCACCGGCTGGCCGACCGATTCGGGATCCCCCTGATCGCTACCGGCGACATCTTTCGCAACAACGTCGAGAGAGACACGGTGCTCGGGCGGGAGGCGAGGCGGTACATGGACGCGGGCGAGCTGGTGCCGGACGAGGTGGTCGTCGCGATGGTGGTCGGTGCCCTTGAGGCCGCCCCCGACGGGTTCATACTGGATGGGTTCCCGCGAAACCTCGCGCAGGCGGAGGCCCTCGAGACGGAGCTCGAGCGGACCGAACAGCCACTTTCGGCGGCACTCGCTTTCTCGATCCGTGACGACACGGCGGTGAAGCGGCTGGTCGGCCGGCGAACCTGCACCACCTGCCAGCGCACCTACAACCTGGCGCTGCACCCGCCGAAAGTCGGCGGGGTCTGCGACGTGTGCGGAGGCAGGCTCGAGCAACGCCAGGACGATCGGGAAGACACCGTGCGTCGCCGCCTCGAGATCTATCACGAGTCCACGGAGCCGCTCATTGGCTTCTACGCCGGTCGGGACCTGCTCCGCACGGTCGATGCGGAGGGCTCGGAGGCCGAGGTCGCCGACCGCGCCGAGCGCGCAGTGGGATTGGTCACCGGAGGTCAGGGACCTCCCGCGCGGGCCTGACTCGAGCGATGATCGTCTACAAGTCGCCCGAGGAGATCGACCGGATGCGGCGCGCCGGCCGCGTGGTGGCGCTCACCATCGAACGGCTCTCGAACGAGGTACGTCCGGGGATGACCACCGCGGACCTCGACGCGATCGCCGAGCGAAGCATACGCGGGGAGGGATGCACCCCCTCGTTCAAGGGCTACAAGGGATTCACAGGCTCGATCTGCGCGTCGCTCAACGAGGAGGTCGTCCACGGGATCCCGGGCCGCCGACGGATCCGGGAGGGAGACCTCCTGTCGCTCGACGTCGGAGCCATCTGGGACGGGTATCACGGGGACTCGGCGGTCAGCCTGTTCGTCGGCGAGCCGCCCTCGGACGTGGCCGAGAAGCTCGTGCGGGTGACGGAGGAATCGCTCGAGGCCGGGATCTCGCGGCTGCGACCGGGCGGGCGGCTGTCCGACGTCGGTGCCGAGGTGCAGCGGGTCGTGGAGGGCGCGGGGTTCAGCGTGGTGCGCGAGTACGTGGGGCATGGGATCGGCCGGGACATGCACGAGGATCCCCCGATCCCGAACTACGGCGAACCCGGCCGGGGGCCGGCGATCCGGCCCGGGCTCGTCGTGGCCGTCGAGCCGATGGTGAACGTGGGGGGCTGGGAGACCCGGGTGCTGAAGGACCGGTGGACCGTGGTCACCGCGGACGGGAGCCTCTCGGCCCACTTCGAGCACACGATCGCCGTCACCGAGGACGGCCCGGAAGTGCTCACCGCTCGGCTCGAGGCGTAGAGATGCCCACGGGGTGACGCCCAACGGGAAGACCCATATACTTGATCCTGCCTCGGGTGAGCCCGGGGCGTTTTTTGGCGTGTTCTGGCGAAACCCGGGAGCAGCTTGGCGAAGAAGGACGCGATAGAGGTCGAGGGGACGGTTGTCGAGCCCCTTCCCAACGCCATGTTCCGGGTAGAGCTGGACAACGGGCACAGGGTATTGACCCATATCTCGGGCAAGATGCGGATGCACTACATCCGGATCCTTCCGGGAGACCGGGTCCTGGTCGAGCTCTCCCCGTACGACCTCACGCGGGGGCGCATCACCTACCGGTACCGGTAGAGTGGGACACGGGAGCGTGCGATGAAGGTGCGGCCGTCGGTGAAGAAGATGTGCGATCGGTGCAAGCTGATCCGTCGCCACGGTCGGGTCATGGTGATCTGCTCCAAGGACCCGCGGCACAAGCAGCGCCAGGGATAGACGGCCGGACGGCGAGGAGGCTTCAGGGATGGCTCGGATCGCAGGCGTCGACCTTCCCCGCGACAAGCGGGTTGACGTGGCCCTTCGCTACATCTACGGGATCGGCCCGACGCGCGCACTCCATACCGTCCTCGGCCTCGAGCTCGACGGCGGCCGGAAGGTGCGGGACCTCACCGACGACGAGATCGTGCGCATCCGTGAGTGGATCGACTCGCACTACAAGGTGGAGGGCGATCTCCGCAGGGACGTAGCGCAGGACATCAAGCGGAAGATGGAGATCGGCTCGTATCAGGGGTGGCGGCATCGCCGGAGCCTCCCGGTGCGCGGCCAGCGGACGCACACGAACGCTCGCACCCGAAAGGGCCCCAAGAAGACCGTCGGCGTGAGGCGCAAGAAGGGCAAGTAGAGAGGCAGGGAACGCATGGCCAAGCCCAAGACGAAGAAGCCCCGTCGGCGGGAGAAGAAGAACATCGCCCACGGCCAGGCCCACATCAAGTCAACCTTCAACAACACGATCGTCACGATCACCGACCTCGACGGGAACACGCTGTCCTGGGCCACGGCGGGCAACGTCGGCTTCAAGGGCTCACGGAAGTCCACGCCGTTCGCGGCCCAGCTCGCGGCCGAGGCGGCAGCCCGCCGGGCACAGGAGCACGGGATGACGAAGGTCGACGTGTTCGTCAAGGGCCCCGGGTCCGGGCGGGAGACCGCCATCCGATCGCTCGCGGCCACGGGCCTCGAGATCCTGGGCATCCAGGACGTCACCCCCGTTCCCCATAACGGCTGCCGGCCCCGCAAGAGGCGGCGCGTGTAGCACGGTTGCACCGAGAACCCGCCGCTCGAAAGTCGAAGGCGCGGCGGGAAGCAGACGGGGCGGAGTAGAAACGGTTGATCCTCCGCCCGAGGAGGTAGCAAGTTGCTCATCGTCGCAAGACCCCAGATCCAGGAGGAGCCCGTTGACGCGACGCGCTCCAAGTTCATCATCGAGCCGCTTCAGCCGGGCTTCGGCTATACGCTGGGCAACGCGCTCCGGCGGACGCTGCTCTCGTCGATCCCGGGGGCGGCAATCTCGTCCGTCAGGATCGATGGCGTCCTGCACGAGTTCTCGACCATTCCGAAGGTAACGGAGGACGTCACCGACATCATCCTCAACCTCAAGCAGCTCGTGATCCGCTCGGACGCCGAGGAGCCCGTTTCGGCGTACCTCAAGGCGAAGGGACCAGCAGACGTCACGGCTGGTGACCTTCAGCCCCCCGCCGGGGTGGAGGTGCTGAACCCCGAGTTGCACATCGCCTCCCTCGGCCGTGGCGCGAACCTCGATCTGGAGGTCGTCGTCCAGCGCGGCGTGGGATACGTGCCCGCGGAGAAGAACAAGAACCCCCATGACCCGATCGGGGTCATCCCCGTCGACTCGATCTTCTCGCCGGTCCGGCGGGTGACCTACGCGGTGGAGAACACGCGCGTCGAGCAGATGACCGACCGCGACCGGCTCATCCTCGACGTCGAGACCAACGGCTCGATGTCGCCTAAGGAGGCGGTCGCCTCTGCGGGCACGACGATGTCCGAGCTCGTCCATCTGTTCGCAGAGCTCGCCGACAGCCAGGGCCTGACCGTTGGGCCGGCCGCCGACGAGACCTCATTGACGGGCGACATGGCCCTGACGATCGAGGACCTCAACCTCTCCGTGCGCTCGTACAACTGCCTGAAGCGCGAGGGGATCAACACGGTCGGCGATCTCGTCCAAAAGAGCGAGGCGGAGCTCATGGACATCAGAAACTTCGGCCAGAAGTCCATCGACGAGGTGAAGCTGAAGCTCGACGACCTGGGCCTCGAGTTCCGGGAGGGGTAGATGCCGCAGCCACGGAAGGGACCACGTCTGGGCTCGGGCCCCGCACACGAGCGACTCCTGCTCGGGACCCTTGCGTCGCAACTGTTCCAGCACGAGCGGATCCGTACCACCCAGGCGAAGGCGAAGGCGCTGCGGCCGCTCGCCGAGCACCTGATCACCTTCGCCAAGCGGGGCGACGTCCACGGCCGGCGCCAGGTCCTGAAGACCATTCCGGACCGGGACGTCGTCCACAAGCTCTTCGCGGAGATCGGGCCGCGTTTCGCCGAGCGCAACGGCGGTTACACGCGGATCCTGAAGCTGGGGCAGCGCCGGGGTGACGGCGCCCCCATGGCTCTCATCGAGCTGATGCCCCCCGACGGGGAGTAGCGTCCCGACCGGGGCGGCGCGTGGCCGGCGGTGGCCGCCATGAGCGTCATCCGGCTGCTGCTCGCCTACGACGGGACCGACTTCCATGGATGGGCGCGCCAGCCGGGCGTCCGGACCGTGGAAGGGGTGCTGGAGGAGGCGCTGGGTAGGGTGCTCGGCGAGCGCCCCCGTCTCTCCGTCGCGGGCCGAACCGACGCCGGCGTGCATGCGCTGGGCCAGGTGGCATCGTTTCCCGCGCCCGACGGCCTCGATCCGGCGAGGGTCCAGCGAGCGGTGAACGGCTTACTGGCGCCGGAGGTGGTCGTGCGCTCGGCGCGTCATGCCCCGGCAGGGTTCGATGCTCGCCGCAGCGCCACGGCTCGCGAGTACCTCTACCGGATCCGGACCCATCCCGTGGCCGATCCCTTCACCGCCCGGTTCGTCTGGCACCGGCCGGGGCTCCTCAGCTCCACCGCGATGCGCCGGGCGGCTCGTGCGCTCCTGGGGGAGCACGATTTCGCTTCCTTCTGCCGGGCCGCACCCGCCCCCGCGACCACCGTTCGCACGCTCCGGCGGCTGGCGATCTCCGTCACGGGTGACCTGGTGGGGGTGCGAGCGGTCGCGGACGCCTTCCTCCACCAGATGGTGCGAAGCCTCGTCGGGACGCTCGTCGAGGTCGGTGACGGGAGGCTGGACGCCGGCTCGATGCAGGACATCCTCGACGCCCGGTCGCGATCGGCTGCCGGCAAGGTGGCGCCCCCGCACGGTCTCACCCTGATGCGGGTCTTCTATGGGAGAAAGTGATCTCCGTACCCCGCTTGTGCCTTTGACGGTGCTTGAGCGCTGCGTCTACACTGCCCTGGTCGGCCTGCCCAGGGCCGCATTTCTTATGACTCCAACTACTGGAATGAAGACCTTCTCGCCACGGCCGCGAGACATCGAGCGACGCTGGTACGTCGTGGATGCCGACGGCGCCGTCCTGGGCCGCCTGGCCTCGGAAGTGGCAGCGGTCCTCCGTGGAAAGCACAAGCCCATCTTTGCGCCCCACGCCGACACCGGGGATCACGTCATCGTGGTGAACGCGGGCAAGACCCGCCTCACCGGCGGCAAGGAGGAATCCAAGATCTACTACCGGCATTCCGGGTACCCCGGCGGGCTTCGAGAGATCGGCTACGCGCGGCTCCTTGCGGAGCGCCCGGTGCTCGCGGTAGAGAAAGCCATCAGGGGCATGCTGCCCAAGAACCGGCTGGGCCGGCAGATCGTTCGGAAGCTTTCGGTCTACGAGGGCCCAGAGCACCCGCATCAGGCACAGCAGCCCAGGGCGTTGGCGCTCGGCGAGGTTCCGCCCTGGACCGGCCTTCCGGAGCCGAAGCCGCGGCCCACGAAGCCCGCGGACCGGAAGCCAAAGCCGGCGACCCGGCGCAAGACCGCTGGGTCCACGCCCTCGCCGGCCCCCGAGGGTCCTGAGTCCGGCCGGAAGCCGGCGAGGGGCCGGAAGGCCAGCGCGGCCGCGCCCGGCCGGAAGCGGTCGACGGCAGCGTCGGAGACGAAGCGCAGGGCATCGCGTCCAGCGAAGAAGGCGCCCGTTGCGCCGGAATCAGGCGCAGCAGCGCCGGAGACCCCGCGTCCGTCGCGAGGTTCGCGGAAGAAGAAGGAGTCATAGGTGGCCGAGAAGATCGCACAGCACCGCGGGACAGGACGGCGCAAGGAGGCCGTCGCTCGCGTCCGTCTGCTCGAGGGAACGGGACGGATCGAGTTGAACGGCAAGCCGATCGAGGACTACTTCCCCACGCGGGCCCACCGTATGGTCGTCATGACCCCGCTCCGGGTGGTCGGCCGCGAAAAGGACTTCGACGTCATCGCGCGCCTGGACGGCGGCGGCACAAGCGGGCAGGCGGGAGCCCTGCGCCAGGGCATCGCGCGCGCGCTTCTCGAGATCGACCCGGACCTTCGGCCACTGCTGAAGAGCGAGGGGCTGCTCACCCGCGACGCGCGGGAGAAAGAGCGCCGCAAGTACGGGTTGAAGAAGGCGCGGAAGGCTCCGCAGTACTCCAAGCGGTAGCGAGGCCGGCGATGGGACCGCCTCATTCCTCGGGCGGCTCGCGCGCCTCTTGTTCCTCGTTCCCCCGACTCGGCGATCGTGTCTCGGCGAGGAGCAGCCTCGCCTGTACCTCGAACGCCTCCGGAATCCAGAGCTGGATCGGACCCACCCGGTAAGGGCCCTCCGTCTCACCCTTGATGAGAACGGGGATGCCGTTCGACTCGAGGAGACCCCTGGCCAGATGCCCCTCCGTCGCCGTCGAAGCGACGAACACACGAATAAGACGCTCGGCATCAGGACGACCTTCGGGACGACGGTCCGGAGCCATGGGCGCCCGTAAGATAGCCCAACAATGGCGCGGCTGTTCGGCACCGACGGCGTCCGGGGGGTCGCGAACCGCGAACTCACCGGTGAGCTGGCATACCGCCTCGGCAGAGCGAGCGTCGTGGCCCTCGCCGAGCGCGGCACGGCCCGGCCCTCGATTCTGGTGGGACGCGACACCCGTGCTTCCGGGGAGTTCCTGGAGGCTGCGCTCGCCGCCGGCATCTGCTCGGCGGGAGGCGACGCGGTGTTGCTTGGCGTCTGCACCACTCCGGCCGTTGCCTTCCTGACGAGCCCTGTCGGAGCACATGCGGGCGTCGTGATCTCGGCCTCCCACAACCCGGCCGAGTACAACGGGATCAAGCTCTTCGGAGCAAGCGGCTACAAGCTGCCCGACGAGATCGAGGATCAGATCCAGTCGATAGTCGAGGGCGACGATGGTCCTCGCCCCGAGGGGTCGGCGATCGGCCGGATCCGGCCGGACCCCCGAGCCCACGAGCGCTATCTAGACCATCTGGTCTCCACGGCGGGCACGACCCTGGAGGGCATGCGCCTGGTGGTGGATTGCGCGAACGGGGCGGCCACCTCGGCGGCCCCCGAGGTGCTTCGACGTCTGGGGGCGACCGTTCTCCCGATCCATGATCGCCCCGACGGTCTGAACATCAACAGAGGCTCCGGGGCGACCAACCCTCGGACCGTGGCCGCCGCGGTGCTCGAATCGGGTGCCGATGCGGGCGTCGCGTTCGACGGTGACGCCGACCGCGCGCTGTTCGCCGACGCCAGGGGGGAGATCCTCGACGGAGATCAGACCCTCGCCGCCTGCGCCCTCGACCTGCACGAGAGGCGCGAGCTCGCGAACGGGCTTCTCGTCACTACCGTGATGGCGAACCTTGGCCTGCGACGGGCCATGGGGGAAGCGGGAATCAAGGTCCTCGAGACCAAGGTGGGCGACCGATACGTGCTGGAGGAGATGTTGCGATCGGGCGCGGTCCTGGGAGGCGAGCAGTCCGGCCACGTCATCTTCCTGCGCCATGCCACGACCGGAGATGGGCTCCTCACCGCGGTCCAGCTCCTATCGCTGGCCAGCCGCAAGGGAGTCTCGCTCGCCGAGCTCGGCGCATGCATGCAGCGTTTCCCCCAGGTGCTCGAGAGCGTTTCCGTACCGGAGCCGGCGCGCCTCGACGGCTCCGCTGGCGTATCTGACGCCATCCGTGCCGCCGAGGAAGCGTTGGGAGCGGAGGGCCGGGTGCTGGTCCGCGCATCGGGGACCGAGCCGGTCGTCCGCGTCATGGTGGAGGCCGCCACCGAGGAGGAAGCCTGCCGGCATGCGGGGCGGATCGCCGTTGCGGTCCGGGCAGCGCTGGGAGCCTGAGAGAGCCGGGTACCATGGTCTCCTCATGTGTGGAATCGTCGGTTACGCGGGTCCCGACGAGGCCCTTCCGATCCTGATGGAGGGCCTTCGGCGGCTGGAGTATCGCGGTTACGACAGCGCGGGAGTGGCCGTCATGGACGGCGGGGTGAGGGTCGTGAAGCGGGCCGGGAAGCTCTCGGAGCTCGAGGACGCGCTGCGCGAGCACCCGACACCGATCACCGGACGGACCGGCATGGCACACACGCGGTGGGCCACGCACGGCGCTCCAACAGACCTGAACGCCCATCCGCATCTGGACTGCGCAGGGCGCATCGCCGTCATCCACAACGGCATCATCGAGAACTTCCAGTCCCTTCGCGACCGCCTGGCCAAGGCCGGACACCGCTTCGTCTCGGAGACCGATACGGAGTGCGTGGCCCATCTGGTCGAGAAGGCGTACCGGGGCAATCTCACCGAAGCGGTCCGGGAGGCGGTGCGCCAGCTCACCGGCGCCTACGCCCTCGTCGTGACGTCCGCCGAGGAACCGGACGTGATCGTGGGGGTCAAGGTCTCCTCCCCCCTCATCGTGGGGCTCGGCAAGGGCGAGAACATGCTCGCCTCTGACATCCCGGCGGTGCTCCAGAAGACGAGGACCTTCGTTCCGCTCGCGGAGAACCAGGTCGTGGAGGTCCGGGCCGATGCCGTCCGCATCACGGACCTCGATGGCGCAGAGGTCCCGCTGTCGCCCATGGAGGTGGAATGGGACCTCGCCGCCGCAGAGAAATCCGGATTCGCCGACTTCATGCTGAAGGAGATCCACGAGCAGCCCGTTGCCCTCCGAGACACCCTGCGCGGCCGGATCGACTCCCTAGGCAGGCTCAACCTCGACGACCTCCGGATGCGCGAGGACCAGATCCAGGACGTCCACAAGGTGTTCGTGGTGGCCTGCGGCACCGCGTTCCACGCCGGCCTCGTCGCGAAGTACGCCATCGAGCATTGGACGCGCCTGCCGGTCGAGATCGAGATCGCGAGCGAGTTTCGATACCGGGATCCCGTGCTGGACGGCCACACCCTCACCCTCGGGGTTTCCCAGTCCGGGGAGACGATCGACACTCTGGAGGCCATCCGCCACGCTCGCCATCAGCAATCGCGCGTGATCGCCATCACGAACACCGTGGCATCGTCCATCGCCCGGGAGTCGGACGGCGTCCTTTACACGCACGCGGGGCCGGAGCGTGCGGTGGCGGGGACGAAGACCTTCGTCACGCAGATGGTCGCCCTGTACCTCACGGCCCTGTACCTGGCGCAGGTCCGTGGGACGCTCTTCCCGGCCGAGATCTCCGACTACGTGGAGGAGATGAAGGGGCTTCCCGAGCTGGTGAAACGAACGCTTTCGCTCGACGAAGAGGTCCAGGCGCTGGCCGAACGGTATCACCGGGCGCGAGACGTGCTGTTCATCGGCCGCCACACCGGCTATCCGGTCGCCCTCGAGGGGGCACTGAAGCTGAAGGAGATCTCCTACATCCACGCGGAGGGGTATCCGGCCGGGGAGCTGAAGCACGGGCCGATT
This sequence comes from Actinosomnolentus pattersoniae (SeqCode), assembly GCA_013817655.1. GTDB lineage: Bacteria > Actinomycetota > UBA4738 > UBA4738 > UBA4738 > JACDCJ01. The sequence continues at coordinate 2,830 of JACDCJ010000013.1, read as the reverse complement.
GCCCTGGTCGAGCCGGGCGTGCCGGTGGTCGCCATCGCGACCGAATGTCACGTCTACCAGAAGGTCCTGTCGAACATCCAGGAGGTCAAGGCGCGGGGGGCGGAGGTCATAGCGGTGGCAACGGAGGGGGATGCCGAGATCGCCCGGGTGGCGGATCACGTGTTGTACGTGCCTCAGACGCACGAGCTGTTCTCGCCGGTCGTCGTCACCGTGCCGCTTCAGATGCTCGCCTATCGCATCGGGAAGCTGCGAGGATGCGACGTCGATCAACCTCGGAACCTGGCGAAGAGCGTCACGGTCGAATGACGTGAAGGTGGTCGGCATCGGCGTCGATCTCGTCGATGTCGCTCGGGTCCAGGGCATCCTGAACCGGCAGCAGACCTTCGTCCAGAGAGTGTTCACGCCCGCGGAGATCGCGTACTGCGAGCGCCAGGCGAATCCCGCAGAGTCTTTCGCGGCCCGCTGGGCCGCCCGAGAGGCCTGCCGGAAGTCGTTGGGAGGGATTCCCCGGATGCGGTGGCACGACGTCTGGGTGGAACGGGCGCCCACCGGAGCCCCGAGCATCGCCCTCGCGGGATCCTCGGCCGCCCGGGCGCACAGGTTGGGCGTCGACCGGGTGATGCTGGCCCTCACCCACGAGCGATCGATGGCCGCGGCGTTCTGCGTCGCGGTGTCGGACTGATGCCCCCCGAGTCCATGACGAACCCCTGCGGCTGATGCTCCCGGTCCTCACGCCGGCCGAAAGTGCTGCGCTGGATCGAGCCGGTGCCGAACGCGGCCTCTCGATCGACGCCCTCATGGAGGCGGCCGGCCGCGCCGTCGCACGAGCGGTGGCGGACGTCGCCGGGGGGACATACGGCCGCCGGGTAGTCGTGGTGTGTGGAAAGGGAAACAACGGGGGGGACGGCCTGGTGGCCGCTCGGTACCTGGACCGGTGGGGATGCCGTGCGGTCGCGGTGCTGGGGGCGCCCCGGGACGAGCTACGAGCCCCGACCGTTACGAACCTGCGACGGTTCATCGGGCAGGGCGGCGTCTGCGTGCCCTATTCGGCCGATCGCCTCGCCCGGGAGCTCGAGCGGGCCGACATCGCGGTGGACGCCATCTTCGGGACCGGGTTCTCCGGCGAGCCGTCGGGCGACATGGCGGCGGCCATCACGCTCCTCAACCGAGCGCGGGCCGGCGTCGTGGCGGTCGACGTTCCGTCCGGCGTGGAGGGTGAGACGGGCGCGATCCGAGGGGAGGCCGTCCGGGCGGAGCTCACCGTGACGTTCGGGACCTGGAAGCCGGGCCTGCTGTTCTTTCCCGGAGCCTCCCGCGCCGGGGAGGTCATCGTCGCCGACATCGGCTTCGACCGGGACATGATCGACACCGACCTGTGGCTCGTGGAGGCGGAGGACGTGGCCCGCCTGTTGCCGGCTCGTCTCGCAGACGGCCACAAGCGGTCCTCAGGCGTGGTGCTCGTGGTGGCGGGCTCCAGATCCATGACGGGCGCGGCCGCCCTGGCGGCGATGGCGGCGTATCGGGCGGGAGCCGGCCTCGTGACACTCGCCGCGCCCGAATGCATCGTCCCCGTGCTGGAGGCCGTCCTCACCGAGGCGACCTTCCTACCGCTCGCCCAGACCGAGGAGGGGACGATCGCGGCCGAGGCCTGGCCTTCGCTCGAGGGGCGCCTCCGGACGGTCGATGCGGTCGCCGCCGGGCCGGGGCTGACCGCTAACGAGGCCACCGCCGGGGTGGCCCGCCGGCTGCTCGCCGAATCTCCGGCCCCCCTGGTCCTGGACGCCGACGGCCTCAACGCCTTCGCCGGGCGGGAGGAGGAGCTTCGGCGGCGGTCCGCCGGCGTGGTGCTGACGCCGCATCTGGGCGAGTTCGAACGCCTCACCAGAGTCGCTTCGAAGGACGTCTTGCAAGATCGGGTCGGCCATATCCGGAAGTTCGCCGCCGCCTGGGACTGCACGGTGTTGCTCAAGGGCACCCGTACGCTGGTCGGCGAGCCGGGAGGCCGGGTGAGGGTGAACCCGACGGGGTCCTCGGCGCTCTCGACGGGGGGGATGGGCGATGTCCTGACAGGCGCCCTGGCCGCGTTCCTCGCGCGGGGCCTGTCTCCGGCCGATGCGGCGGTGGCCGCCGCGTACGTGCACGGGGCGGCGGGGAGGCTCGCCGGGGAGGATCTGGGCGAGGGCGCCGTCGCCTCCGACGTGATGGAGAGGCTTCCGAAGGCCATCGACATGGTTCGGGGGGAAGGCGCGCAATGAGGACGCTGGCTCCGAATCCCACCCGCTTCCGACCCACCGTGGCGGTTGTGGATCTGGACGCGATCCGTTCCAACGTTCGGGAGTTGAAGCCGGAGGACGCAGAGCTCATGGCTGTCGTGAAGGCGAATGGCTACGGGCACGGGGCCATGCCCGTAGCCAGGGCGGCGCTGCAGGCGGGCGCCACGTGGCTGGGCGTGGCGCTCGTCGAGGAGGGGCTCGCTCTCCGGGAAGCGGGCATCGACGCCCCGACCCTGGTGCTCACGGAGTTCCCCCCCGGGTCGGAGGAGGCGGCCCTCCGCGCCGACCTCACTCCCACGATCTACTCCGAGGCCGGGCTGTCGCGGCTCGCCGGGGCGGCCGATGCGGCGGCAGGGAATCCGGGCGTGCACGTCAAGGTGGACACCGGGATGCATCGAGTCGGCCTCCCTCCGGATCGCGCGATCGAGCTCGTCGGCCGCCTCGCCGCGGCCGGCCTCGGGCTCCAGGGCCTCTGGACCCATTTCGCGAAATCCGAGGAGGTGGGCGACGACTTCACCGCTCGCCAACTCCGGACTTTCCGGCGCACGGTCGAGGAG
>JACDCJ010000012.1 GCA_013817655.1 Actinosomnolentus pattersoniae (SeqCode) | reverse complement strand
CTTCAGGAGTGACCATGACCGGCTCTTCCACCCAGGGAATCAAGACCGTGCTGCATCCCGTGTCCGACCTGGCGACGGCCAAGGCGGTGTACGCCGCCCTGCTCGGCGTCCCGCCGCAGACCGACGAGTCCTACTACGTCGGCTTCGAGGCCGATGGTTAGCACATCGGGCTGGTGCCGGGCGGTGGACCGCAGGGCATGACCTCGCCCGTGTCCTACTGGCACGTGCCGGACATCGAGGCGAAGCTGGCCGAGGTGACTGCTGCCGGTGCCACCGTGAAGGAGCCAGCGCACGACGTCGGTGGAGGCCGCCTGGTGGCCACCGTCACCGACCCCGATGGTAACGTCCTGGGGCTGCTTCAGGACCGATGAGTGCCGACCCCGGCCCCCGGCATCACCGACGACGAGCGCCGCACCATCGCCGGGCGAACAAGACAGGGGAGCGTCTGCACAGGAGGGAACGATGACCGCAAAGAAGGCCCCGCAGAAGTCCGCCAAGAGCACCACCGCGACCGGCAAGTCCAAGGGATTTACGGCCGAGGAACGAGCCGCAATGAAGGAGCGCGCCCAAGAGCTGCGGGCGGAAGCGGGCAAGGCGGATGGCGAAAAGGCCGTGCTCGCCAAGATCGCCGAGATGCCGGAACCGGATCGCGCCATGGCCAAGCGGATCCACGCGATCGTCAAATCGAACGCGCCCGCCCTCTCGCCAAAGACCTGGTACGGGATGCCCGCGTATGCCAACAAGGAAGGCAAGGTCATCTGCTTCTTCACAGCCGCGGACAAGTTCAAGTCGCGGTACGCGACGTTCGGCTTCAACGACGACGCGAACCTCGACAAAGGCGCCATGTGGCCGGTCTCCTTCGCTTTGACGGAGTTGACCGCCGCCGAAGAGAAAAAGATTGGCGCGCTCGTGAAGAAGGCGGTGAGCTGAGCCCACCTGATGGCCCGGCCGGAGGTGGACGTCCTCGAAGTTGAGACGAGTTGAAACTCCTCCTACCTGCAACGCCCATAATGCACATTATGTAAAGCTGCCAGAAACGACCACACTTCCCCAGCCACGGGTCAGGCTAGCACTCCGTCGGAACTCAGCGCCCTTCCGCGGCGTCAGCCTCCGCCTTTGTGGCGTGAATGGTCCCGGCCGGATGCTCCGGCGGCGCGTAGATGGTCACGAGGCGCATCGGACCCTCCCCCGTGTTCCGGAAGTTGTGGCGGGTGCCGGCGGGGACGACCACGAGACGATCGGGCCCTACCGGGCCCACTGCGCCCTCGAGCACCGCCTCACCCTTGCCTTCGACGAAGAGCAGGATCTGGTCCGTCTCCGGATGCACCTCCTCGCCGATCTCGCCCCCGGGAGGGATGGTCATGACCACAAGCTGCGCGATTCGGCTCGTCACGATCTCGCGCCGAAACGCGTCGTTCTCGAGAGCGAGGGTCTTGACGTCCCAGCTTCCCGATGGCGGATCACTGCCCGTCACGCCTCGTCCTCCTGCCTCCGAGTCGTCCGAGAAACCCGCGGCGGGGCCATGCCTGCTAGCGGACAGTCCGGCCGCGCGGGCCCGCGAGGCGTAGCCGCACCCGAGCCGTGACCTGCTCCGCCTCGGTGGCCTGCCGGAACCGTTCCAGGGCGGACTCCTCGATCCGGCGGCGGACCCGGACCACGTCGGCGTCATCGTACATGTCGACGCTGAGATCGATCTCCAGTTCGCGGGCGTCGCCGTCTATCCGCGCCTTGGCGGAGCGGACCTCCAGGGAAGCCTCGACGTCCGATATGAGGGCGTCGCGCAGGCCGGCTCCCGCGACCCTCGTCACCCCACCGGGCCCCTCGCGCCGCACCTGCAGCTCACCCAGCGAGGGAGCCCGCTGAAGCTGGGCGAGGAGCCAGCGGAAGGCGAGGAACGCGATCAGGACGGCGAGGACTGCGACAAAGGGCCAGAACCATTCGGTGTTGTCGGACACGAACCGCCGAACCGACCCTCCGAGGACGGGCTCCTCCTCACTGTCGCCTCCGAATCCTCCGTAGCTGCGCACGAGACCCGCGACGCCGAGGGCGAGCAGGACGGTACCGATGATCAGAAGGAAGGTTCGATTGACCCGCTCGATCATCTCGTGGCCCCCTCCCGCGTCCGCAGGACGACGCTCACGTGCGGTGGGTCCTGGAGGTCGAGCGAACGCAGAATCTCCTGCGCCGCCGAGGCGACCTGTTCCTCGATCGCCCCCGGCTCCCGCCGGCTCGTGTGGACGAAGATCCGGGCGATCCCCTCGTCGGCCCGAGTCCGCGCACGTGTGACCCCGTCCACTTCCCCCGCCGCTCGCGCGAGCGCCTTCTCGAGGCTGGATCGGCTGAGCTCCGCCCTCACCCGATCCGAGCGCCCGACCATGGCGAGCGCCTCGGGCCTGCGCCGGATGAGCTGAATGACGACGAGCCCGAGGCCCACGACGCAAACGAGGACGAGCCAGCGGCGGGTGGAGGGATCCGACCAAACGTGCTCCCTCCCCCAGAGGTACCAGCGATCGAACGGGAGGATCCAGGGATCCGTCCGTCCGAGGGCGGCGAGGACGATCTCGGCCGCGACCAGGAACCCCAGAATGATGAGGGCGATGGCGAGGACGGCCGCGAGAACGCGGTTCACGATGCGCATCGCTATCGCACCCTGACCCGAGGGACGTCGCGATCCAGGGCGAACTCGGGGATCTCGACGTTCACCTCAGTGACGACCAGCCCCGTCATCTCCTGGACCCGGCGCATCACGTGGCGCCTGACCTCCTCAGCGACCCGAGCCGCGGGCCGCGGATAGCGGATCCGGACGGACAGGTCGATGGCCGCCGTCTCCTTTCCCACGTCGGCCTTGGCATCCACCCCATCCTCGGCCGGCGACGGCGGACGCACGAGATCCAGCAACCCGCGGATGCCGGAGGAGGTCACGCCCGAGACCCCCTCGACCTCGGCCGCCGCCCTCTTCGATACCTTCTCCACCACGCCGGAGGAGATGCTGGTCGTTCCCCTAGAGGTGACGAGGGGCGAGGTCGGGGGGGCGGCTGGGGGGGTCGATTCGGTGGTGGTCCCGCGCTCCGAATCCTGGTCCCGGTCGGGAGCTCGCTCCGGCTCGGGATCCGGCTCTGGCCGCGGGTCAAGCAGGCCCCCGCTCGGGATCCGCTCGGTGTCGCGGGCCTCGCTCATGGGCGGCGCTGGGACTGTCCACCGAAGAACTGGTTGAGGTCGAGCTCGCCGCGGGCAACCCTCGCCACCACGTATCCGATCACGCCGAAGAGCGCCACGACGAGCATCTCCGCGAACCCCTGCAGGATCAGGGCCAGACCGAGCAAGAGCCCGACGAACAGCCCCACGATTCCTGGTTGCATGCTGTGTCCTCCTTCATCCGGGTGGGAGCGCCAGCTCCTCGGATGGCGACTGGATGTCGTCCACGAAGACCGTCACGGGAACGCCCCCGGCGAGCGGCGCGACGGCGCTCTGGACCTCTGGACCCATCGCTGGGAGAAACACCCCCCACCTGGCGACGACGTGGACCTCCACCTCCTGAGGAGAGATGCGGAGGCCGGGAACGCGCCGGCCCGGCAGGTAGGTCGCCACCTCCTCGCGGCGCCCCGACGCCATCGCGGCGACCGAGGGGCACGAGAGCGCGGCGGTCACGACGGCGTCCGGATCGATGGCCACTACTCGACCCTCGACTCCTCCGCCTGCTCCTCCCCCAGCCAGACGTCGTCGACGTTGACATTTACTTCTGTGACCTCGAGGCCGGTCATGCGCTCGACGCTCTGCGAGACGTTGTCCCGAACGGCCTGCGCCAGGTCGGGGATCGAGACGCCGTACTCGGCCACGAGGTCGACGTCGATGGCGGCCTGACGCTCCCCCACCTCCACGCTCACGCCCTGGGAGGCGCTCGGGCCTGAGGACCCCATCGGCAGCTTTTCCTTGAGCGCGCCGAGCGCGCGAGCAGCTCCCGCGCCCATGTTGTGGACGCCGGAGATCTCCTGCGCGGCGATCCCCGCGATCTTCGCGACCACGGCGTCGGCGATCGAGGTCTTCCCGCGTTCGGTGATGAGCTCGCTCCTGCCCCGCCGCGAGGGGCCGGCTCCCGTCGGGGAGGTCGGCGCCGACTGTGCGGCACCGGACCCCTGGGGCGGTGGCTGCGGCTGATGCTGCTGCTCGGACTGGGCCATGGATTGCTCCTTTCGAACGAGGAACCGGCTCACCTGGATCTTTCCGCACAAGCGGCGGGCGCAAACGCCTCGATGGGTCGCGAAAGCGGGCGGCTATGCCGTGATCGAGCGGCGGAAACGCTACCAGCGGAGCTTCAGCTCGCGAGCGGCCTTCGCCTCGTCCAGTCGGCGGACGGGCGTGGTCGTGGGCGCCTCGCGCAACGGCGTGGGATCGGCCTCCGCTTCGCGCGCGACCTGGAGCAGGGCCTCGGCGAAGGCATCCAGCGTCTCCATCGACTCCGTCTCGGTCGGCTCCACCATCAGCGCCTCTTCCACGACGAGCGGGAAGTACACGGTGGGCGGGTGGAACCCGAGGTCGATGAGGCGCTTCGCGATGTCCATCGCGCGCACCCCATGCGACCGAAAGCGCTTCGCCGTTGCGACGAACTCGTGCATGGGCCGGCCCGCGTAGGCGAGCGGATAGGCCCCCCTCACCCGGGTCGCGAGGTAGTTGGCGTTCAGCACGGCACGCTCCCCCACCTCGCGCAGCCCGTCGCGACCGTGGCCGAACACGTAGGCGAACGCCCGGACCAGGACGCCGAAGTTTCCGCAGAACCCGTGGACGCGGCCGATCGAATCCGGCCGGTCCGAATCCCAGAAGTACCGTTCGCCCTCCGGGTCGAAGCCGACGACCGGCGCGGGAAGGAAGGGCTCGAGACGCTCCGTCACGCCGACGGGACCGGCGCCAGGGCCCCCTCCCCCGTGCGGGGTGGCGAACGTCTTGTGCGTGTTCATGTGGACGATGTCGAAGCCCATGTCACCCGGCCGAACGCGACCGAGCACGGCATTGAGGTTCGCGCCGTCGTAGTAGAGCAACGCGCCCACGCGGTGCATCGCGCGGGCGACGGCCTGGATCTCCTCCTCGAACAGCCCCAGGGTGTTCGGGTTCGTGAGCATGAGCCCGGCCACGTCGTCGTCGACCGCCTTCTCGAGCCGCCCGAGATCGACGAGGCCCCTCGAATCGGACGGGACCTGGACGGCCCGGTATCCGGCCAGCGTGACGCTCGCCGGATTCGTGCCGTGGGCAGAGTCCGGGATCAGCACCTTCGCCCGGGGGCTCCCCTGCTTCTCGTGGAACGCCCGCATGATAAGCAGCCCGGTGAGCTCCCCACTGGCGCCGGCCGGGGGCTGCAGGGTGGCACGGTGCATGCCGGTGATCTCGCAGAGCGCGCGTTCGAGCCGCCAGAGCATCTCCAGCGCGCCCTGTACCGTCTCCTCCGGCTGGTGGGGGTGCAGGCGCTGGAATCCGGGGAGCGCCGCGACCGTCTCGGCGACCTTCGGGTTGTACTTCATCGAGCACGAACCGAGCGGATAGAAGCCCGTGTCGATGCCGAAGTTGATCTGCGCGAGGCGTGTGAAGTGCCGAACCAGGTCGCGCTCGGAGACCTCGGGGAGACCGACTCGACCGTCACGCCGGTGGTCCTGTGGCACCTCCACCGCAGGGACGTCCATCTCCGGAAAGGAGCACGCCCGGCGTCCCGGCCGCGAGGCCTCCCGCAGGGTGGCGGGCAGCGGGGGTCCGGTAGTTCGGACGGGTGCTCCGACGCCGCTCACGACGCCGCCTCCTCGAACGCCTTGACGAAGCGGTCGATCTCCTCGCGCGTGCGCCGTTCCGTGACGGCGACCAACAACGACTCGTCATCGGCGACGGGCCCCACCAGGAAGCCGGCCTCGAACAGGGCTCGCTGAACGTCGCGAGGCGCTCGGTCGGGGCGGACGGCGAACTCCTTGAAGCAGTCGGCATCCGGCCAGACCAGCTCGGCGCACGAGAGGTTCCCTAGGCACTCGGCGGCATACCTCGCCTTGGCCAGACACCGGCTTCCGACCTCCGAGAGCCCGTCCGGGCCCAGCCAGCTCATGTAGACGGTGGCGGCAACGGCCATCAGCGTCTGGTTCGTGCAGATGTTCGAGGCGGCCTTCTCCCGGCGGATGTGCTGCTCCCGAGCCTGGAGCGTCAGGACGTACCCCGGCCTGCCCTCGACGTCCGTCGTCTCCCCGACGATCCGGCCGGGCATACGCCGGACGTCCTGAGACCGGGCCGCGATGACCCCGAGGTAGGGCCCGCCGTAGTTGAGGTGGTTGCCGAGGACCTGCCCCTCCGCGACCGCGATGTCGGCGCCCACGTCGCCGGGGGGACGAAGCACTCCGAGGGAAAGGGGATCGAACACGTGGATCGTTCGGGCGCCCGCGCGATGCGCGGCGCCGAACAGCTCGGACACCGGCTCGAGGTTGCCCCAGAAGCTCGGATGCTGGACGACGAGCGCGGCGACGTCCTCGGCCATCTCGGGGCTCGATGTCACCCCGTTCGACAGGGGGACAGTGTCAACCCGATATCCGGACCCGCGGCCGTAGGACTCCAGGGTGTGGAGGTAGCGGCGGTCGAGGCCCTGCGACACGAGGACGCGGTCGCGGCGCGTCGCCGACCTCGCCATGTTAACCGCCTCCACCAGAGCCGTCGGCCCGTCGTAGAGCGACGCGTTGGAGACGTCCAGCCCGGTCAGCTCACAGATCATGGATTGGTATTCGAACAGCGCCTGCAGCACGCCCTGGGACAGCTCCGGCTGGTAGGGCGTGTACGACGTGTATATCTCGGAGCGGCCCGCGAGCGCCCAGACGACCGAGGGGACGTAGTGGTCGTACGCGCCCCCGCCCGCGAAGCACACGACGTCGTCGACGTTGCGGTTCCGCCCGGCCAGCCGCCGCATCTCGGAGACCAGCTCCATCTCGGACAGTCCCTGAGGTATCGCGAGGTCGCGGTCAAGCCGAACCGCGGCCGGCACATGGTCGTACAACTCGTCCACTGAGGCGAGGCCGCAGGCCTCGAGCATGCTTCGGATGTCGTCGTCCGTGTGTGGGGCGAACTGCACGGATGCGAGTCTACAGGCGGGTCGATCGACCCCGGCCCGGGACGCCGGAAAGGCCGGTCAACCCGCCTTCCTCCCGTCGTCCAGCCCGTATTTCGTGACGAGTGAGAGGTAGTCGCGCTGGTAGAAGATCTTGCAATTGATCTGCGGGTAGAGCTCCCGCAGGCGGCGCACCTTGCGGTTCTTCTTCGTGACGAGCTTCTGATTCAGCGTGGTGATCTCAATGTAGAGGTCGTACGCGGGCAGATAGAAGTCCGGCGTGAAGCGCTGGATCACGTTGCCCTTCGCGTCCCACTCGAGGTCGAAGGACGTCGGCTCGTACCGCCATTCGATCTGATAGAAGTCGAGCAGGCGGGCGAACTGGCGCTCGCTGGCGTGGGCGAAGTTGGCGGTGTCGGTGAAGAGCTGGTCGGGAGGGTCCGAGCCCCTCGGTCGGCTCAAGCGCCTCCGGCTCGGGTGAGGGCGGCAGGTAACCGCTTCGTCTCCTTCTTCGAGGTTCCCAGCGAGCTCGCCAGGTCGTCCCAGACCTTGTCGACGGCGATCGCGAACACGCCCTGTCCACGCTTCACGAGGTCGATGATCTCGTCCTCGGACTCGCAGGCGTAGATGTTGATCCCATCGGACATGAGCGTAACGCCGGCGGGACTCGTGCCCAGGTGCTCTTGGAGGTAAGCGACGGCCTTGCGCACCCGCTGCAACGAAACCCCAGCGTCGATGAGCTTCTTGATGACCCGCAGCTGGACGAGGTCGCGGAACGAATACAACCGCTGGGTCCCCGATCCCCCGGCGTCCCGGATGCTGGGGAGAACGAGGCCGGTCCGTGCCCAGTAGTCGAGCTGGCGGTAGGTGATCCCCACCACCCTGCAGACCTCGGGCACGCGATAGCCGTTGCTCTCTGGCATCACAACTCCGTAATTACCGGGGCGTAAGGAAGGCTACCACGGGGGAAGGACGTGTCAATCATCGAAGCTCGCTAGGCGAAGTCCTCCGGGGTGACCTGGTCGAGGAATTCCCGGAACTTCTCCACCTCCTGCTCCTCGTCGTCACGGATCACGATGGAGGCCTCCGTCAGGACATTCTCGTCCGCAAAGATGGGTGTGTTCCCGCGGACCGCGAGGGCGATGGCATCGCTCGGCCTGGAAGACACCTCATAGCGCGAGCCGTTCACGGCCATGTGGATGACCGCGTAGAAGGTGCCCTCCTTGAGCTCGGTGATCACGATGCGCTCCACGTTCGCGCCAACCTCCTCGAGGATGTTCTTTAGGAGGTCGTGGGTCATGGGCCGCGCGGTGACGATGCCCTGGAGGGCGAACGCGATGGCGGTCGCCTCCATGGCGCCGATCCAGATGGGAAGGTAACGCTCTCCCTCCCGCTCCTTCAGAAGCACGATCGGCTGGTTGGTCGGCAACTCGACCCTCACGCCCACGAGGTTCAGCTCGATCATGGCGTGTCTGAATCTACCCACCGCGCCCGGGACCGGCAAACAGCGTGATCCGGGCGTGAAGGTCCCAGCCCGCCCGGCCTGCCGGGCAGTTCAGGTCTCACGAGGAGGGGGGCCGTGGAGGAACGGTTCGAGGGACGGCCACGGCTCTCCCGGCCGGCGGCCTGGCATGGCGAGAATGAAGGGAAAATTGCGATAGCGCTCCTCGTAATCGAGGCCGTAGCCGACTACGAAGCGGTCGGGGCAGTCGAACCCGCGATAGCGGATCTCGAGCGGGGCGATCCGCCGGACGCTCTTGTCGAGCAGCGTGCAGACCTCCACGGAGGAGGGATTTCGGGCCCACAGGGTCGTGAGGAGATAGGAAAGCGTGAGCCCCGTGTCGATGATGTCCTCCACGACGATCACCCGCTCGTCGCCGATGTCATGGTCGAGATCCTTCAGGATCCGGACCACTCCGCTCCCCTGCCCGTCGCCGTACTTCGAGATGGACATGAAGTCGACGCGAAGCGGAAGGTCCACCGACCGCATCAGATCGGAGAGGAAGATCGCTCCACCCTTGAGGACCGAGATGAGGACCGGCGCGCTTCCCGAATAGTCACGCGATATCGCCCGCCCGAGTCCCCGGACGCTGTGCTGGATCTCCTCTTCCGAGTAGAGGAGCGTCGGCGAGGCGGCCATCTGCGCCGATTATAGGAAGCCCGCTAGACGAACCCGCCGGCGAGGGACCGGATCAGGGCGGCGAGGATGTCGTCTATTCCCCCGGCCAGCGGGGGCGGCCCGACTGGGAAGGAGGACGGCGGCGCCGACCCACCCGAGCCGCCGGCCATCAGGCCCCGAGCCGCACGAGCCGCCAAAGAGGCCACCAGCCTCCCGGCCACCACGAGGTCGACGTCTCCGATCCGTTGCCCAGCCGTCACGGGGAGCCGAAGCCCATCCATCGGGTGGAACCGGCGCTCGACCGTCCCAACCCGATCCTCCGCGATCAGCCGGGTCACGGTCTGCGGGGACAGCGCGTCCACCATCTGTCCTTCGACGCCGATACGTCCGACCACCTCTCCCTCCCGGACGAGCGTGACCCGCCGGAAGCTGTCGAAACCGTGGTCGAGCAGGGCCGCGCCGTCCTCGAACGCCGGGACCGGCTCACCAAGGAGGACGGTCACCAACCGGCGGCCGCTCCTTTCCGCCGAGGCGATCAGGCAGTGGCCCGACGGGGTCGTGAACCCCGTCTTACCGCCCGTCGTCCCGGGGTATGTAAGCAAGAGCTCGTTGCGGGTACGGATCTGGAGATCGCGCCCCGATGCCGTGGTGGCGGCGACATCCGAGGCCCCGACGATATCCGCGAAGACGCTCCACGCGTAGGCCTTCCGGTAGAGGGCGGCGAGCTCGCGAGCCGTCGAGTAGCCGGCGTTGTCGAGTCCCGTCGCTCCCCCGAAGTGGGTGTTGGAGAGGCCGAGCGATGTGGCCCTGCGGTTCATCAGTTCCGCGAACCCCTCCTCGTTGCCGGCCACGTGCTCCGCGAGGGAAACGGCCGCATCGTTCGCCGACTCGAGCAGGAGCCCGTACAGGAGGGTGCGAACGTCGACGCGTTCGCCTGGGACGAGGCCGAGCCCAGCACCGATCTGTCCCGCCGCCGCCTCGCTCACGGTCGCGAGCGAGGACAGGTCGGGCTCTCTCTCCATGACGACCAGGGCGGTCATGACTTTCGTCAGGCTTGCGATCGGGCGGCGTTCGTCCGCTGCCTTCTGATAGAGGATCTGCCCGGTGTCCTGATCCTCGAGGATCGCCGCGGCGGCGGCGACTGACGGAGGAGCGAGGAGGTCCTGCCGAGCGGCTTCGCCGAGGAGGTCCGTAGAAGCGACGGCGGAGGACGACGGCGCGGCCCCGAAGAGCAGGGATGCGACTAGCGCGACGACGATCGTCCGTGCGGGTCGGGGTCGCGGGTAAGGCGTGCCCCCCGCGTTTGGCCGAAGGGTCCGGTGCAAGCTCCGTCAGGCGCCGAGAAGGTACTGCCGGAGGTTCGTCCGCAGCAGCGCCTGCTTGAGCTTGCGCGCCAGCCCCGTCAGGTCCTGCAGGTTGTCGGCGGCGGCTCGCCGCGCATCGGGGTTCCGCTGCCGGATCATCGGAAGGACGATCGACTCGAAGAAGCTGGCCTCGCGTTCGGCGAAGTGACGGTACATCGTGAGATGTCGGGGCTCGATGCCGTACTTGAAGAACCCCTTGGCGATCGACAGCACGATGAAGTCATCTCCGTCGTAGTACCGCTCACCGTTCAGGCCGTGGGAGCAAAGGATCCCGAAGGACTCGAGCTCGCGGATCCGCTCGCGCTCCACTCCCGTCGCCGCGGAGAGCTCCTCCACCGACATGTGCAGCCCCGTCGGCGGGACGCCGAGCTCCTGCTCATCCCCCTCCGAGGGCTTCGTCGCGCGGGCCGGTGAATCGGCATCGGCCGTGGTGTCGAGGCGCTCCTTGATCACCTTCAGCGGGAGGTACTCGTCGCGCTGCATACGCAGGATCGTGCGAAGGCGCTCGACCTCCTCCGGGCGAAACTTGCGATAGCCGGAGGGCGTGCGTTCGGGGTCGACCAGCCCCTCACCTTCGAGGAATCGGATCTTGGAGATCGTGATGTCGGGGAACTCGGTCTTCAACGTCACGAGGACCTCCCCGATAGACATGTAGTTGCGCGTCGCCAACGTCACTCCCCCAGGTAGATGACCAGCTTGAACTTTCCGATCTGGAGTTCGTCACCGTTCGCGAGCTCGGTGTCCTCGACACGGCGCCGGTTGACGTACGTGCCGTTCAGACTTCCCTCGTCCGAGATGGAGAAGGCGGTCTCCCGACGCTGGATGTGCGCGTGCTTGCGTGACACGGTGACGTCGTCCAGGAAGATGTCGCTCTCGGGATGCCGGCCAACCGTTGTGACGTCCTTGTCGATCAGGAACTTCGATCCCGCCACAGGCCCACGCTGGACGACGAGCAGTCCCTGCCCGGGCTCGAGCTCGGCCTGCGGGCCCCCGGCTTCCTCGACGACATCCACGTCCACGTCGATCGGGCTCAGGCTCATGGTGGTGTCTTGCTGAAGGGGAGCGCCACAGTTCGAGCAAAACCGAGCGTCCTCCGAGTTTCGATGTTTGCATTTCGGACAGACCATGCTCACCCTCCGCCGCATACCGTTCTCTACGACAGGTCGAGTCCGAGAGGACCTCGCACTCTACACACAGCATGAAGCTGTAGTCAAGAGTCGTAAGGAGATACAGGTCGAGACTTGGGGAGGCGCGAGCGTTTGACCAGGCCTTTTTGCTAGCGGTCTTCGCCGGATTCCTTGAGGGTTCGTTCCCGGTAAGCGGCCGCGTCCAGGAAGTTCGGCGCGTCCGAAGCCTCGCTCGCCTCTACCACGATCATCCAGCCCTCTCCGTAGGGATCCTGGTTCACCCGTTCCGGGGAGTCGGCGAGGGCGCCGTTCCGCTCCACTACGGTTCCGCTCATCGGCGCGTAGATGTCGGAGACCGACTTGGTGGACTCCACCTCCCCGAAGGGCTCTCCGGCGGTAACCTCCGTTCCGACCTCCGGCACGTCGACGTACACGACGTCGCCGAGTGCGGCCTGTGCGAAGTCGGTGATTCCGATCCGGAAGCGGGTGGCGTCCTCTCGCCTTACCCACTCGTGCTGTTCGGTGTACTGAAGGTCTTCTGGGTATTCCATGTCGCGTCCCTCCGGTGTACTCCGTCGACGCTCGGACCACGAGAACCTGAACGATACCCCGAAGCGGGGTGCGGTTGCCCTTACTCCTCCGCCGGAAAGGCACGTGGCGCGCGGGCCACCTGATCGAGGGCGAACTGCCGAATCTCTCGTGCGGGCTTGGTCGCCCGCTTGGCGGTCCCACGGGCGAGGGTCGTCTCGAGGAGAGAGCTAACCCGGTGCCCGCAGCGAGGACAGTCACCGAGCTTGGTGACGGCCGGCGCGAGGCCTCGATTCCCACATTCGGAGCAGGCCCAAAAGTGCTTGCGGCCAGACATTTTCCCACGCTTTGCGCGAGTCTCGCCGTCCACCTCAACGATGTCCATGGCGAAGTCCACCACGCTGGCATTGCTGATGGAACCCCCCACGCCGTACGCGTCCGCATATCGGTTGAGCTCGAGAATGCGTTGCTCGTCGATTCCTCCCGAGCAGAACAGACGGACCTGTGAGAAACCCTGCCGATCCAGCTCCCAGCGCACCTCCCGAAGGATCGCCGCGAAGTTTCCGCGACGCGACGCCGGCGTGTCCAGCCGGACCCCCGCCAGCCGTTCTCCGAGCACGCGCGCCGCGGCGGCGGCGCCGAACTTCTCGTCCTGGAACGTGTCGATCAACGCGACGCGGGGCACTCGCGGATCGATTACGCGATCGAAGCCGCGCCAGGCCTCTTCCTCTCCGAGCATGAGGACGAGACCGTGGGCCATGGTCCCGACCGGCGACGTGCCCACGAGCTCGGCCCCGGGGATCGTGGCCACGCCGTCACAACCTCCGATGTACGCCGATCTCTCCACCATGGGCGTGATCGCCGGGTGCATCCGCCGGGCACCGAACGAGTAGACGGGCCGGCCTCCCGAGGCGAACTTGCAGCGCGCGGCCGCGGTCGCGATTCCGCTCGCCTGCGACAGGAATCCGAGAAGCGCGGTCTCGAGCTCTCCGAAGGCCAGGTAGGGCCCCGCCAGTTCGAGCACGGGCTCCTCGGGATAGAAGACGCTGCCCTCCGGAAGGGCCCGGGCGTCGACCCCCCGCCCCTCGAGGAGGATTAGGACCTCCTCCATGCCGGCCAGGAGGGCCCACGGCCACTCATGTGGCAGGCTTGCTGCGCGAACCTCGGCGACGACGTGCGGGTCACGCCCGAGCGCGCGGAGAATCTCCCGTCCCCGAACGAAGTAGACGTCCGTCACCCGGCCGCCGCGGATGTCCTCCGAACTGGCGACGTGGAAGCCACCCGTCACAAGGTCGTCCTCCGTCGCCGAGCCCGCTCGACAACAACCCGAGGCCGACGACCTCCCACTCTCACCCTTAGGTTGTACGTGAGAGTGGGCGTCGCTGGCGCGGGTCGAGGGTTGACCACCGGAGACGATCCGGGCCACACGAGGCGCTCGATCGAGCAACCGAGACGTGCTGCGTTCATGCCGCGCATCATACCGAGCGATCGCGGACCGCCTGTCGGGCGTCCCGTACGTAGCGCATCGTCGTGAAGAGATAGATGGCGAGCCCCGCCAGGAAGACCGGCCATCCAACCGCGAGCGCCGGACCGGCCAGGAAGCGGTCGAACTCGCCCCATGCGATGAGCGGGACGCCGGCCATCAGCGCGAACGTCGCGATCTTGCCGCTCCGGCGGACTTCCAGACGCACTCCCCAAAGCAGGAGCAGGACCGCTCCCGACGCCAGCAGAAGTGCATCCCGAAGAACGACTACGAGGGTAGCCCACAGGGGGAAGATGCCCCGAACGGTAAGCGCGACGAGCGCGGAGGCGAGCGCGAGGCGATCCGCGACGGGATCGAGGGTCTTCCCGACGTTCGTCACCTGACCCGTTCGCCTCGCGATCCGCCCGTCAACCCAGTCCGTCGAGAGGACGAGCACCAGGACCACGAGCCCGACGACCTCGGTCTGGCGGCGTTGCAACAGGATCACGAACACCGGGATGGAGAGGATTCGGATCAGCGAGATCAGGTTCGGGACCGTCGCGATCCGGTCGAGGGATGGATCCCCGGCCGATGCGGGTCGGGAGGGCACCTCCCGGATGCTAGCAGGGGGGCTGCGCTGGGCGGCCCGCCCGAGGGCCCCTCAGGTCCGGAAGGCCGCGAGCGGAGCGGCCACTCGCATCCTCTCGAAGCCGGGGCCCATTCGGGCTATCGCCTCCCCTCGCGCCCTCGCGGCCAGATGCGAGCCGGCGAACCCCGGGAGCTGGGCGATCGTATCGTCCATTTCTTCGGCGGCCACCCGGCCGTCGTTTCCGGCGAAAAGCCAGGCTATGACGAAGTCGGTCTCCCGCTGAGGACGCACGCCGGTCCCGGCCGGAGCCCACAGGCGGTCGAGCGTCCATCGTACGGCCCTGGCCGTGCCGAGACGGTGCGTGAGCCGCATCCTCGCCTGCGCGCGATAGAACGCGAAGTGCCGGCGCTCATCCTTGATGATCCTGGTGAGCAGGTCGACCAGGACCGGGTGGTTCGTTCGTGCGATGAGGCGCTGGTACGCGCCGAGCGTCGACAGCTCGTTGATCGCTCCCCAGGTCATGTGGAGAGCCACGAAGTCCCGGAACACCATCGAGCCGAGGAGGGTGACCAGGTGCGACGCCTGGGCCTTGCCCAGGAGCTTCCGCCGGATCCAGGAGTTGCGGCCGACCCGCGATGGAAAGGGTGCATCTGCCCAGACCTCCTCCCTGTCGGGGCCGAGATCGAAGCCCGCTTCGCCCAAGAAACGACTGAACGCCTCCCCGTGCCAGAGTTCCTCGTAGACCCAGCAGGACAGGAAGGCCGTCACCTCGGGGTCATGGGCGGCTCGCGTCGCGAGCAGATCGCGAAGGAATACGACCGTGTGCGTCTCGATGTCCATCATGTAGGTGAGACACCGGGCCTCCTCGGCAGGCAGGGGATGCTCGGCCACGCGGTGCCACGCGAGCCCGGTTAGGTCGACCCTCCCGGAGGCCCTGAGGTACCTGTCGAGGTCGAAGTCCTTCATGAACGCTCCTCCGTCTTGCGTGCGAAGCGTATTCGCGGCACTCTCGCGCCCGGATTATCCGTCCTGCGGCCTACCGGGCGAAAGGACCCCGGGGTATGGACCGCGGCTCAGGGAAGAGTGAAGGGATGGGCAGCCCCCGGAAGAGCGCGGAGTCTTGGGCTGCCCGCGTCCGGCGTCGGCTCCCCGAGCCCCTTCAGCGATTCGCGAAGCAAGCGGAGGGCGAGGACATCACGCTGATCGCCGCAAGCCTCGGGTTCTATGCGATCGTCTCGCTCGTTCCCCTGCTGATCATGGTGCTCTGGGCCGTGAGCCTGCTCCTCGGCGACCAGAGGGTGGAGGAGTTCGCCCGGCAGCTCAGCCGCATAGCACCCAAGAGCATCGGAGCGGACACGGTGCTGCAGCGCGTCGCCGAACTCGGAACCGGCCTCGGCGTCACGGCGATCCTTGCCGGCCTGTGGCCGGCCACGCCCTACGGGTCTGGGCTCGTTCGTGCTTTCGACCGCCTGAGCGGCCGACAGGAACGGATGAAAGGACTGCGAGGCCGAGGCCTGGTGCTGGTCGTTCTCCTCCCCCTGTTCGTGATCGGAGGCCTGGTCGCCTCCTTCGCAGGCTCGCAGGCCGTGGGGGACGGAGTGCTGGGGCGCACCCTGGGACTGGTGGTGGCGCTCGCCACCGGCTTCGCCGGCTCGTCCATCGCGATCGCCCTGATCTACCGCATCTTCCCTCCCCGGCCGCTGCCGTGGCGCTCCATCGCGCTCGCGACCGGCATAACCGCGGCCGGTGTCTCCTTGCTTTCCCTGGTCTTCGTTCTCTACCTGTCGCTCGGCGCCAACTTCGAGGATCACTACGCCACGAGCGGCATCACGGGGATCGTCCTGCTTGCCATCTGGCTGTTCCTGTCGAACGCTTTGCTCCTGATCGGCTACAAGATCGCGCTCGACACGCGAGATGCCTAGCGTGCTTGTCGGGCCGGGGAGATTTGAACTCCCGACCTTCTGACCCCCAGTCAGACGCGCTAACCAAGCTGCGCCACGGCCCGATCTACCTGGGGCATTCTAAACCCTGCGCCGTCCTCGGCCCGGGTCGGTGAACTCGTGGACGGCACCCCGGTTCTCCTCTAGTGGTGCGTCGCGGAGTTGATCTGGTGGAGTGCAGGCCATGTCGGGTGAGGTCGTCAGCGAGGACGTGGCGGCAGGGCACCCGGTTGCAGCGGCGCGCCTCTTTGGGAGACTTGCGGTCTAGTTGTTCAAGGCAGCTCGAGAATGGTCTCCTCGATCTCGGCGGCCCGTCCGGGGGCAAAGGACACTTCGGTACCGATCGGGTGGAAGCCCGCCTTCTGAAGGACTCGTAACGACCCAGCGTTGTCGCTCGCAGCACGGGCTCGGATCGGCCGAACCGAGATCTCCTCGAGGAGCAGTCTGAGCGCCCGCGTTGCGATCCCTTGCCCCCAGCAAGTGCGATCTATCCAGTAGGTGACCTCGGTCGCTCCCTCCGAGACGTAGCTCGCGATGGTGCCGACGAGCCGAGAATCGCGGATGATGGCCCGAAGCCTGTTCTCAGAGGAGGACATGACCTTCGCCATATGGGCGTCGAAGGCGCTTCGATCGTTCGGGTCTTCAGGCGTGAATGCCGCCATGCGTACTGATTCCGGGTCGCGCATCTGCTCGAAGATCGCGTCGAGATCCCCAACTTCTACCGGCCGAAGTGCAACCTGCGACATGCGGACGGTCCTCCTGGTTCTGGCACTAGTGGTGCGGCGTGGCGTGGACCTGGTGAAGCGCTGCTCGTCCGCGCCGCACCTTCTCGATGGACCTACTCGCTCGAGTTCCGTGGGATGCGGGAGTAGCGTCGTACCGAGGCGCCGTGCTCCTTACCAGGATTTCGAATCGCCCCGGGCCGGGCCAGATCTGACCCGACCGGCGCTCGGGCTGCTTGATTAGGCGATCCGCTCCCCCGTGATCTCGGCAATCGGTCGTCCCCGTCCCAGCGGTGAACCGCGGCCACGAGGTCGGCATCGCCCTGGATCCCGGGATGGTGATGAAATCAACTTCCAGGGCCTGGCTCGGATCGCAACACCGCCAGCGAAGCAGACTCATGTTGCGCTCAGAACCGGTTCGCCGCAAGCGCGTCGGCCTCCGGATCCGAGGCTGCGGGAAGCTGCATGAGATCCTCCAGCGGGACCTCGGTGGGCCGGCGTGAGCGCCGCCGCCACGCCGAGCGTCCGAGGTTCAGGCAAATCGTCGCGATCCACGGTTCGACCTTTCGCGGGCGTCTTCGCTCGCTCCACGCTCGGAACGCCGCGAGGTAGGTCTCCTGGACGAGATCCTGCACGTCTTCCGGTGAGCGCACGAGCCTCCGCGCGAGGTTGTAGACGAGGTCCATGCAGCCCATCGTGGCCCGCAGGAAGTCCTTCTTCCACCGAGGTCACCGACCGACGTGGATCACGCGTGCACGTGCGCCGACGACGGAGCGCGAGCGACGGTGACGCCGGCCACGGCCCAGATCGCGCCGAGGACGAGCCCGTAGATCGCGTGCTCGGCCGTGAACGTCCCCCAGCCGACCAACGTGGCCATGTCGCTGACCATGTCGCCGCCCCGGAGCACCGCGGCCGTGATCGGCAACCCGACATAGGCCATGAAGAGCATGACCGCCACGCCGTAGACCACACCGATCGGCGCGGCCGCTGCACCGCGTACCCCGAGGCGCGACGCGCCCAGCGCGAAGACGACGCCGAACACGATCCCCACTATCATGTGGACCACGAGCCCGAGCAGGGCTGGCCCCGCGCTGAAGTACGTCGTGCCCATCGAGCGCATCATCGTGTCGGTCCCGATGATCGGGGATGCGATGTGGTACAGGGGCGTAAAGAAGCCGGTGTGCTGATAGGTTGCGGCTGCGATCATCGCGAACATCGCCATGACGAGGGCGCCCGCTGCGCCCCCGATCGCGCCCACCGTCACGATCCTTCGCTCCATCGTGTCCTCCTTCCCTCCATGCAAGGAAAGGACGCCGGAACGGCCGATCGATTCCGGATCGGGCACCGGCTTCGATTACGCCACGGTGGCCTACGAGGCCTGATCCAAGCTCCACGCTTCCAGGCTTCACCTTGGAATGGGGGAGATCGGTCGCCCGCCCCAAGGCTCAGTGCTGGACCAACGTCGATCCCCGTTTCACCGCCGCCATCGCAGCGTCCTTCCAGCCCTCAGCGTGCCGCCAGTCCCGTGGCGCTGGGTGGCAGGGCGCCGGCTTTGGTGATGGCTGAGAGCTCTCCACCGGACCCAACCGCGAACCCGCGAACCATCCCGAAGCCCGATGCGAGCACGTACAGGTGGCCGGCTCCGTCGAGGTCCATGTCGGTGGGCGCGCTGCCCTTGCCGGTCTTAGCGGACACGGCCTCGTCAAGAGACAGCTGTCCACCGTCCGCGATGGCGTAGCTGGAGACGTTTCCGCTGCCGGTGTTCGACACGAAGGCGAAGCGACCGTCCGCGGTGATGACCACCCAGCATGCGGCGGTCTGCCGGTTGGGAACCGAGGCACTGACTACCTTCACCTCGGCCGCATCGCCAACGGCATACGAGGACACCGCGCTCCGTCCCGGCGCTCCGGCGAACGCCTCGGACACGATTGCGTTTCCGGCCGGATCGAAGGCGAACCCGAACGGCTCCAAGCCCGACGAACGAGTGGTCGTCAGGGGCCCGGCCACGCCGTTTTCGTCGACCGGGAACGTGTCGATCAGCCGAGTTCCCTTCTCCGTAACCATGAGGACCGTTCCGGATGGGTTGAACTGGACCTGAGCGGGATTGGACAGGGGGGCGCTCAACTTACGCTTGCTCCCAGATAGCGATGTCAAGGTTCCGTCGTCTGCGACGCGAAACCCCACGATGTTTCCGAGACCCAAGGCATTGAGCACGTAGAGCACGTCGCCATGCAAGGTCAGGCTGATAGGCATGAGCCCCCTGGACGACTGAAGATCGACCAGCTCCAGTCCGAGCCCGTCGGGAGAAACCGCGAAGCTCGAGATCTCGTTGCTCCCGGCGTTCACGGCGTACAGGTGATCGCCGTCGGCGCTGAGGATCACCGCGCCCTGGGAGCCGAGAGCGGCATTGGTCCCCGCGCCACCGGTCGGGACCGCGCCCACCTCGGTGAGGGTTCCATCCGTCGCCCGGTTGAACACGACGATCGCGTTCGCGCCGGTGTTCGTTTCCACGTAGACGGCGCCCCCGCCACCCGAACCGGCGGCGCCCGCCGTTCCGCCCAGCAACGTTGAAGCCATGGTCAGCGCAAGCAGCGCCGAGCCCGCATGACGAAGCAGAGTTCGAAACATCAAGCCTCCTCTTTCCTGCCGAGGCGAGGGGGTCCCGCCGGTGCCACCATGCTGCCGGTTCGGGCATTACGGAAGTGTTAACAGTGGCGGTGGTGGTGTGAACAGCGAGCAGCCGCGAGCTGCGAGGAGTGGCTTAGGGCAGCGGCTGCCAGTCCGGGTCGACGCCCCCCTGGTACTGGCCCGGGGGTGAGGACCCGCTGTCCGGTTCCGTCCCTGTTCATCACCCAGAGGGCCGTGTAGGTGAGACGGTCGCTCCGAAACACGATCTGCGTCCCGTCGGGCGACCAGGCTGGGTTGTGGTCGATCTTGGGGTAGGTGGTGAGCTTCATGCGGCCCGTCCCGCCCCGGGACATCGTGAAGATCTCGTAGTTCGGGGTTCCCGGGCATGGAAAGCTGACGCTCCTGCAGGCGTCGAAGGCGATCCTGGTCGAATCCGGTGACCAGTTCGCGTTCTCTTCGTGGGTCAGCGCCGTGTTCCTGAGACGGGTCTCGTTCGAGCCGTCCGGGTTCATCATGTAGAGCTCGAGGTTTCCGTCGCGGTCGCTGTCGAAGACGATCTTGGTACCGTCCGGCGCCCAGGCGGGATGGGCGTTCGCCGACGTGGCATCGGTCAGTTGGGTCGGGTTCGAACCGTCCGAGTCCATGACCCAGATGCTGCTGCTGCCGTCGAAAGTCTGAACCGCGAACGCGATCTTCCTACCGTCCGGTGACCACGCGGCCCAACGGTCAGCTCCATTCGGGTTGTTCGTCAGGTTCTTCTCGCCGCTGCCATCGCCGCCAGCACCTCGCCGGCCTTCCGCTCCGCCTTCAGCATCCCGCCAGGCTGCCGAGATACAGCGTCTTTTTCCCCCGGAGGTCGAATACAGCGTCTGACACGGCCTCTTTCGCTCGGACGGTTCGTGCTCACCTGCGGCTTTATTACAGCGTTTAGCCGGACCTAGCCCCCAGTCAGACGCGCTAACCAAGCTGCGCCACGGCCCGATCTACCTGGGGCATTCTAAACCCTGCGCCGTC
>JACDCJ010000110.1 GCA_013817655.1 Actinosomnolentus pattersoniae (SeqCode) | reverse complement strand
TCTCCGTCGAGACAAGGGCGCGAACGTACTGGGCCGCGAGCCGTGTGCTGGCCGAGAGCAAGCGCTGGAGCGAGGCGCTCCAGCTCGCGACCCAGGCCCGGCTCCTTCTCGAGCAGGTGGACGACCAGCGCAGGGTCGCCCGGTTGCACAACGCGTACGCGTTCATCTGCCTCGAGGCCGATCCACCAAGAACGGCTGAGGCCTCGACGCACCTGGACCGGGCTGAGGCCCTCCTCCAGGAGGACTCTTCCCCGGCGGACCTCGCCTACGTCCACACGGAGCGCAGTCGCCTGGCGCTTCTGGAGGGCCGGCCCGAAGACGCCCTGGCCTTCGCCGAGCGCGCCCTGCTGTACGTGGAGGGGGACGAGCTCGAGGAGGGCCGCGTGCTGTTCCTGAGGGGCAGAGCGCTGTCGCTGCTCGACCGTGGGGACGAGGCCCGCGCCGCGTTCGAGGATGCGGCCTCGCACTTTTCGAAGGTCGGAGCGCGCCAGCAGATCGCGGCGAGCTGGCGTGAGCTGGGCGAGCTCGATATCGCCGCCGGCGATCTGGAGGCGGCCGTGGAGTCGCTCCGCACGGGACTCGAAGCCCTGGATCCCAGACGGTCGAGGGCCTGATCATGCGCGTGCTGATCGCCGACGATCATCCGGTGACCCGGGACGGGCTCCGCTCCGCCCTGGGCATGTGCGAGGACGTCGAAGTGGTGGGTGAGGCGGCCACGGGCGAGGAGGCGGTGAACGCCGCGGAGTTGCTCGCCCCCGACGTGGTGTTCATGGACGTCCGCATGCCCGGCATGACCGGGATAGAGGCGACCAGGATGATCCGGATCACCTCGCCGGACACAAAGATCATCCTGTTCACCGTCGACGAGTCCCGCGCCTCGATCGCCGACGCGATCCGGGCGGGAATCTCCGGATACCTGCTCAAGGACGTTGGGGCGACCGAACTGGTGCAGGCGGCGAAGCTGGCGCTCGAGGGCAAGGCCGTCATCCACCCCACGCTCACGCGCGCCTTCCTCGAGGAGGTTCAGTACGTCGAGCGCCGTCCCGAGGCTCCGCTCTCACGGCGTGAGTCCGAGATTCTGCAAAAGGTCGCTTACGGCGGGACCACCAAGCAGGTCGCGAGCGACCTCGGGATCTCCCCGCACACGGTGAAGACCCACCTCGAGCGGATCTTTGACAAGCTCGGCGCGAACGACCGCGCTCAGGCGGTGGCGATCGCTCTGCGCATGGGAGTCGTCGCCTAGCCGGAGCGCCTCGCTCCGCGGCTCCGAATCGCCTCGACCGCGTCCAGGGTCGCCTCAACGCCGGGCGTGACGGCCGAGCCCGAGGCAAGCCGGCGCCACGCATCGGTCGCCTCTCCCCCGGTGAAGTCTCGCTCTTCGATCGGAACCTGCTGCAGGAGGATCGTCGGGACGCCTTCCCGGGCCGAGTGAATGGCGATGCGGAGGTTCTCGACGTTGCCGGGCCCGAAGGGAGCGTCGCACACGATCAGGGCCGAGGCCTTCCGGATGATGCCAATGCATTCGGCGGCGCTGCCCGCGTCGATCTGCGAGAACGGCGGAACCGTGATACGGATCAGGTTCAGCCGCTCCGCGACCGCCGCGTCGGTATCCGTGGCGTGGAGCACCCCCGTCGAGACCTCGAGGCCTCGCTCCATCAGAGCACGTATCAGCTCGGCCCCCCGGCCCGCACCGCCGATGACGTGGACGCGCATGGCGCCGGGCTCGAGCGACCCCTCCTGCGGCACCGAGGCGAACACGACGGCGGGCCGCCCGGCGGCGGCTCCGGGGAGGACGTCGGCACGCACCCCGAAGACCTGCTGCAGGGTGGCGGAAGAGATGACGGACGCCGGCGCGCCACGGGCGACGACCCGTCCCTCCTTTAGGGCGTAGATCCGATCGCAGTACACCGAGGCCAGGTTCAGGTCGTGAAAGATGGCCAGTACCGCGGTTCCCTCGCGCCGGGCCAGTCCCCGCACGAGGGTGAGGATCCTCACGACGTGGCGAATGTCCAGATGGGTGGTCGGCTCGTCGAGCAGCAGCACCGGCGCATCCTGCGCCAGCGCCTGCGCGAGGATGACGCGCTGCCGTTCGCCTCCGGAGAGTTCCGAGACGGCTCGATCGCCCAGATGGGAAACGCCCACCATCGACATCGCACTGCGGACACGAGACCAGTCCTCCGGCCGGCCCGCCCCCCAAGGAGAGAGGTACGGGGCCCGCCCCATGAGTACGGTCTCGAGCACGGAGAACGGGAAAGTCGCGAGCACATCCTGCGGAACGACCGCGACCAGCCGGGCGGCCCGCCTCGCGCTCAGGTCGTATGGGTCCCACCCGGCCACCCGAACGACTCCCCGCTCGGGACGCAGGCCCCGTGACGCGACCCGGATGAGCGTCGTCTTCCCCGAGCCGTTCGCCCCGATGAGGCCGGTGATCTCCCCCGGCGAAGCTCGCACGGACACCTCGCGCAGGACCTGCCTCGCGCCGTACCCCGCCGAGACGCCTTCGAGCACGAGCCCGGGCCCGGGCTCAGGCTCCGGCACCCGGGGACCTCCGCTCGCGTCGAAGCAGGAACAGGAAGAATGGGCCGCCGAGCAGCGCGGTGACCGCTCCGACGGGAATCTCCTCGGGGGGGACCAGCGTCCGAGCCGCAAGGTCGGCCAGCACGAGGAACGCCGCTCCTCCCACGATGGCGGACGGCAGGAGGCGGCGGTGATCCGCCCCCGTCGCCAGCCGAAGGATGTGCGGCGTCATGAGTCCGACGAACCCGATCAGCCCGGAGACGGATACCGCGGCGGCGGTGAGCAGCGCGCCCGTTGCCAGCATGATCCGCTTGAAGCGCTCCACCTC
This sequence comes from Actinosomnolentus pattersoniae (SeqCode), assembly GCA_013817655.1. Classification (GTDB taxonomy): domain Bacteria; phylum Actinomycetota; class UBA4738; order UBA4738; family UBA4738; genus JACDCJ01. The sequence continues at coordinate 4,001 of JACDCJ010000110.1, read as the reverse complement.
GAGGCCGAGCTGGCCGGCGCGCTCCTCTCCGAGCGAGGTCAGGTTGAGATCTCCCGTCATCGCGAGCGCGACCCCGCTGCCGATGGCCACGAACGGCACGGCGGCGCCCAGGGCCGCCCATCCCCTCGAGCCGAACCCCCCGAGCAGCCAGAAGTAGATCGACCGGATCTCCTGGCCGGAGAAGGCCATCACCATCGAGATCGCCGCAGAGATCACCGCCGCGACCGCGATACCGGACAGGAGAAGGGTTCCGACGTGGACGGCGGGACCGAGCCTCGCCAGCCGGTACACGAGGAACGCCGTGGCGAGCGCCCCCGCGAACGCCGCGGCCGACACCGCCAGCCCGCCGAAGGCCGCGCCCGCACCGCTCAGGATGACCAGGATGGCTCCCATTGCGGCGCCGGAGGACACGCCGATGATCGCCGGATCGGCCATCGGGTTACGGAACAGCGCCTGGAAAAGGGTTCCGGCGGTGGCGAGTGCCGCCCCGACGAGCGCGGCGAGGAGGACCCGAGGAAGCCGCAGGTCGAAGAGGATGACCACCGTCGAGGCGGGCACGCCGGCCGGCCGCTCTGCGAGGCCGAGCTTCCACGCGAGAAGCCGGAGGGTGGTTCCAGGAGAGATCCCGACGGAACCGAATCCGAGGCCGGCCAGCAGCGCGATCGAGAGCAACGCGACCAGGGCCACCGGAAGCAGACGCCGCCGTGCCGGGTTCAAGACGCTCCCATCACATCACGTCGGGATGGAGGAACTCCGCGAGCTGCTCCATGCCTTCGATGACCCTCGGGCCCGGCCGCGTCACGAGGTCGGAGTCGATGAGATACACGCGTCCGGCGCGCACGGCAGCGATGCCGGCGAAGCCGGGTCGTTGCGCGACCTGCATCGGGCTGGCCCCCGCCTCCGAGGTCAGGATGTAGACCTCCGGATCGTCCGCGACCAGGCGCTCGATCGACCAGAGGGGATAGGGGGCGTCGGCCTCCTCGGTCACCGGGTCACATCCCGCCCGCAGGAGGAGATCGAACGGAAAGTCCTGCGGTCCGACCGTGTAAAGCTCCGGATAGCCCGCCTCGAAGAAGCAGGAGACGCGGGGCTCCGCCGCTACCGCTGCCTGGATCTCCTCCTCCCGGGCGGCCATGTCCCCCGTCAGGGCGTCGGCGACGCCGGGCGCACCAATCAGCATTCCAACCGTGCGGATGTCATCCAGAACACCGTCGAAGTCCTCCGCGTAGATCGAGAAGACGGAGACGCCGAGGTCGCGAAGGCGAGCCTTCCACTCCTCGCCGCCGAGAAAGCCGTTCAGCACCAGATCCGGCTCGAGCGCGACGACCCGTTCCACGTTCGGCTCCACTCCCCCGCGCCCGCCGATCTCCTCGATGGTCTTCGCCTCCGCGGGATGGTCGTCGAACGGGCCGGACACGCCGACGATCCGTTCCCCCTCCCCGAGTGCGAACAGGATCTCGGTGTTCGACGGGCCCCACGTGACGATGCGCTCGGGGGCTGACCTCAGCGTGAGAGACACGCCGTCGTCGTCGGTGAGAGTCATCGGGAAGAGCGCGGGAGCGGTGGGCCGGGGTGACGGAGAAGCGGGACGGCTCTCGAGCGCCCCGGGTGGGGTTCCCGGCGCGTCTGGCGCGCCGCACCCCGCAAGCACGAGCATCGGTGCCAGGAGAACGCGGGTGAGCGTTCGCGTTCGAGAGTTCCGCCCGCGGTCCCCCCGATGGGTCCGGTCGGCTGCCATGACTGCTCCTTTCGGTCCGCGGCCGCCTTCATACGAAGAGCCCCCGGCTCTCGCCGGAGGCTCTCGAAGAACGAGCGGCCTCTCTTTGTGCGCGAAGAGCGCGGCCGAACGTCTCCAGGCAGGTCTCCTGACTTCCGGTTGGGGCTCGTCGCGATCGACGAGCCTGCGCTTGCCCGAACCTTCCCGGGCGACCCTCACGGATCCCCCAGTGGCATGCCTCGGGCTCGCTCCCCGGTCACAGTGGCGCGACCGTGCCGGCCTCTCACCGGCTTCCCTCTTCAGCTCGGGGCGGAGTGCCCCTCCGTTCCGAGCCACCTCGAGACGCGATATTCGATTGAGCGGATTCTAGCTCGACGGGCCCAGTCCCGTTTGGTTCTCCCCGGCTGGCGTTCGTGGGCCGTTCGCCCTACACTGCGGTTTCGAGCGATATGCGCGTGCGAGGTGCCGCCCTGGTACTGACAGCCGCGATGACGGCCTGTGCACGCGTGCCCGCCGATGAGGTCCGGAGCCCCATCGTCTTCTCCGTACAACCCCTTGCGACGTCTTCTCCCTTCTCTGAAGTGCAGGCCGGCCACATCCGAGCCGTCATTCCCACACAGTGGGACGCCCGGCCACTGCCGGCGGGCCGGTACCCACAGGAGGGTTTCGTCGCCTCTCCGCGCTTAGCGGCGTGGGAGCGCGGCACGGGAACGGTGCAGGGGATGGAGGCCTTCTGGATCGACGTCGCCAAGCTGCAGATACCGTCGGACTACTACTACCTCGCCGCCCGGAGCCCTCGCCTGGGGTCGTTCGCGGAGAAGGATTCGTGCGAGCCGGTGGCCTTCGAGGTCGTCGTCGACCATCCTCCGGACGTTGCCGGCCCGAGGTTCTCCCCCGGAGACTACGTTGCCCACGGATCGGGAACCTGCGGTGAAGGCAAGCAAGCCACGCAGTGGGCCTACGTCGTGGTGGCTCCCGGCTTCGGACCGGTTCGCCGGCTGGGCATCCCGAACTCCGGGCTGTACGTGGTCGTCGCGGTCGTCTCGGGCCACCGGGAGGAGGCAAAGTCCCTCCTGAATCAGATGGTCCAGGAGGCCAAGTTCAACGGCCAGCGGATCACCGACATCGTCGAGGCCGCGAAGCGACTTCAGTAGCTCTCGGGCCGCACCGGCCTCGCTACTTCGGTGACGAATCGACGAACGGGGGCCGCAGCACCTCCGCTTCCCCCCGCCGTCCACGGACGTCCACCTCGACACGGTCTCCGGGTGTGAACCGCTCCCGCGGCGAGAGATACGCCATGGCGATCCCGACCTTCAAGGTTGGGGAGAAGGTTCCGCTCGTCGTCTCCCCCACCTGCTCCCCTCCCGACATCACTCGATAGTGAGGCCGGGGAATCAACCTGTCCTGCATGCGGAGCCCCCACAACCTCGAGGGGACCCCCTCCTCCTTCTGCCGCATGAGCGCGTCGCGTCCGAGGAAGTCCCCCTTGTCCAGGGACACCGCCCACGAGAGTCCGGCCTCGAGTGGCGTCCGCTCCTCGGAGATGTCGTTTCCGTGCAGCGGATAGCCCATCTCGAGACGAAGGGTGTCGCGAGCGGCGAGGCCACACGGGAGGAGACCCATCCCCTCACCGGCGGCAAGGAGCTCCCTCCACAGGTCCGGCGCGAGGTCGTCCGGCACGAACAACTCGAAACCGCGCTCCCCCGTGTAGCCGGACCTTGAAACGGTCATCGTCCGGCCCCGGTAGGAGAGCTCCGCCGAGTGCATGTATCCGAGAGTGGGCGCCTCCGGAAAGACGCGGGCGACCACCTCGGGCGAGCGTGGGCCCTGCGGCGCGAGGATGCACAGATCCTCGCGGAGCACCACGTCCGTGGGACCGTCGGAGGCCTGGAGCAGCGTCCGGTGCACACGGGAAGTGTTGGCGGCGTTCGGAACGACGAGGTATCGCTGCTCCGAAGTCCGGTAGACGATCAGGTCGTCGACGATGCCGCCCCGCTCGTTCAGGACCATGTTGTACTGAGCAGCACCGACCGCGATCTTGCGCGCGTCGTTCGGCATCGACCGCTGAATGGCCTCGAGAGCACCGCTCCCCTCCAGGACGATCTTGCCAAGGTGAGTAAGGTCGAAGAGGCCGGCACCCTCACGGACGGCCCGGTGCTCGGCGAGCGTGCCCGCGTACTGGATGGGCATCGTCCATCCGGCGAAGGCCCCAATGTGGGCACCGAGCGCACGGTGCTCCTCCTCGAGGGGTGACCCCTTCAGTTCGGTCGGCTGGCTCATGCCC
>JACDCJ010000109.1 GCA_013817655.1 Actinosomnolentus pattersoniae (SeqCode) | reverse complement strand
CCGCGCAGGTGCTGGCCCGCGACATCGCGAAGCAGGTGGAGGAGGAGCTGCAGTATCCCGGGCAGATTCGCATCACCGTGGTCCGCGAGCTGCGCGCCGTCGAGTACGCGCGGTAACGCCGGCGCGCCCGCCCGGAGCGGAGAAGACCGCCTGGTAGATTCGCTCGTGTGACCGGTCGATATCTGCTCCGCACCTTCGGATGTCAGATGAACGAGCACGACTCCGAGCGGATCGCCGGAGTCCTCGAGGGCGAGGGATACGCGTCGGCGGAGCGCGCCTCGGACGCCGAGGTGGTGGTGCTCAACACCTGCGCCGTACGTGAGAATGCGGACAATCGGCTCTACGGCGAGCTGGGCCATCTGAAGCCGCTCAAGGACGAGAATCCTCGCCTGAGGATCGTCGTTGCCGGATGCCTCGCCCAGAAAGATCGCGGACGCATCCAGGAGCGGGCGCCCTGGGTCGATGTAGTGGTGGGGACCTCGGCGTTGCCGGGGCTGATCGAGTTGATCAGGTCGGCGGAGCGCGAGGGCCCCCAGATGGACGTTCGAGAGTACACCGAGGTCTTCCCCAGCGCGCTGCCTGCTCGGCGCAGGTCACGTCACTCCGCCTGGGTCTCCGTGAGTGTGGGCTGCGACAACCGATGCACGTTCTGCATCGTTCCACTCGTTCGCGGGCCTCAGCGGTCGCGGCGCCTGGGAGACGTCGTGGCCGAGGTCCAGGGCCTGGCCGAGCGAGGCGTGATCGAAGTGACGCTCCTCGGGCAGAACGTGAACACCTACGGTCGCGACCTCACCGTGCCGGGCTCGAGCAGGAAGCCTCGGTTCGCGGCTCTCCTACGCGCGGTCAACCAGGTGGAAGGCATCCGGCGGGTACGCTTCATCAGCCCGCACCCGCACGACTTCACCGACGACGTCGTGGCGGCCATGGCCGAGTGCGAGGCGGTGTGCGAGCACATCCACTTTCCACTGCAATCGGGTTCCGATCGCGTTCTCCGCCTGATGCGGCGTTCCTACCGGTCGGCCCGGTACCTGGACTGGCTGGAACGGATTCGGAGGGCCATCCCCGGGGTGAGCGTCACCACGGACATCATCGTGGGCTTCCCGGGCGAATCGGAGGAAGACTTCGCGCAGACCCTGCGGGTTACCGAGCAGGCCCGCTTCGACGCCGCGTTCACCTTCCAGTACTCGCCGCGCCCCGGGACCGCGGCCGCCTCGCATCCGGACCAGGTGCCGAAGCCCGTGGTCCAGCAGCGGTTCGAGCGGCTCCTCGCCCTGCAGGAACGGATTTCCCTGGAGCGAAACGCCGAGTACGTCGGGCGGACGGTCGAGGTGGTGGTGGAGGGCGAGGGGCGGAAGGGCAACGTGGCCGCGAGAACGCGGACGAACAAGCTGGTCCACCTGCCCGGGCGGCTCCCCCCCGGCACGTTGGCGCAGGTTCGGATCACCTCTTCGGCCCCTCACCACCTGTCCGGGAGGGTGGTTGCTGCCTGAGGGAGGCGGCAACGGGCGGTCCGGCGACGAAGTGCCAGGGCCCGCGCCTCTCCTCGCGCTGGTCGGGGCGACGGCGAGCGGAAAGACCGAGGCTTCCCTGCCGATTGCCGAGCAGCTTGATGCCGAGATCGTCTGCGTCGACTCGATGCTGGTGTACCGGGGGATGGACGTGGGGACCGCCAAGCCGACCGCGGCCGACCGCTCGAAGGTGCGGCATCACCTGCTCGACCTCGTCGATCCCGATGAAGCGTTCTCGGTCACGGCGTTCCAGTCGGTGGCAACGGGCTCGATCTCCGACATCGCCAGCCGCAGTCGAGTCCCGTTCCTCGTCGGTGGATCCGGTCTTTACTTCCGATCGGTGGCGGATGGGCTCGTCTTCCCGGCCACCGAGCCACCCACCCGGCAGCTTCTCGAGGCCGAGGCCCTGGTTCTGGGCCCACGCGCGATGCACCGACGACTGGAGTCCTTCGACCCCGACGCCGCCGGCCGGATCGAGCCCGGGAACGCTCGACGGACGATCCGTGCACTGGAGGTGGCGGCGATCACCGGCCGAGCCTTCTCCACGTTCGCGGCGGGATGGCAGCGTTATCCAACGTCGATCCGCGTGGCCGGTGTGGAGGTCCCCCGGGCGGCCCACCACCGCCGCATCGAGGAACGTGTTCGGGGGATGATGCCCGACCTCCTCGCGGAGACGAAGCTCCTGCGTGAACGAGGGTTCGGGAGCTTCGTCACCTCGTCGCAGGCCATCGGGTACGCTGAAGCCGCCGAGTGCCTCGCCGGAAGCATCGGCGAGGACGAGGCGGCGGCCAGGATCATCAGGCGGACGAAGGGCCTGGCCCGCCGGCAGATGGCCTGGTTCCGCCGCGACCCGCGGGTCCGCTGGTTCTGCGCGGGAGATGACGGAGCCGCAGGCGTGGTGCCGGAGCTCATCGACTACCTTTCCGGCACCGGAGGGATGTAGATGCGGTTCTCGAAGTACCACGGAAGCGGCAACGACTTCGTCATGGTCGAGGACCTGGAGGACCGACTCTCCCTCGACTCCTCGACGATCGCGAGTTTGTGCGACCGGCGCCGCGGGGTGGGCGCCGACGGCCTCATCCGCATCGTGTGGGCGCGAGACGCCGACTTCTTCATGGACTACTACAACGCGAACGGCGAGGTCGCGGAGATGTGCGGGAACGGGATCCGGTGCCTCGCGAAACTGGTGTACGAGCGGGGCTTCACGTCGGCCACGGAGCTCCACGTGCAGACACGATCGGGGCCGAAGCACCTCGTCCTGGAAGCGGCGGACGGGGTCGTTCGGGCCGTGACCGTGGATATGGGCGTGCCGACGCTAGAGCGCAAGGCCATCCCCATGGGCGGGGATCCGACCGGGATGTTCGTCGGACAGACCCTGGAAGCGGATGGCAGTGTCTTCACGGCGACCGCCGTCTCGATGGGTAACCCTCACTGCGTCGTCCTCCTCGGCGCCGAGACCGACCTCGGGGCGCTCGACGTCCCGCGCATCGGTTCGATCATCGAGCATCTCCCGCTGTTCCCGAACCGCACCAACGTGGAGTTCGTCCAGGTGAGGGACGCCAGGATCCTGGCGCGCGTGTGGGAGCGGGGATCGGGGGAGACCATGGCGTGCGGAACGGGCGCCTGCGCCAGCCTGGTGGCGTGCTCGCTCGCTGGGCTCACGGGCCGAACGGCAGAACTCGAGTTTCCCGGAGGCTTGCTGCGGCTCCGGTGGGGACCAGACGACCACGTGCTCATGACAGGCCCGGCGGTTCACGTCTTCGACGGCGAGACGACGGGTTCGTGGGTCGCCGGCACCGGCGCCTCGGCCGATGCCGGTGCGGCGGCCGGCGCCGGCGCGGCCATCTCCTCGTGAGGGCGGCCGCGCGGATCCGAGAGCTGCCTCCGTACCTCTTCGCCGAACTCGATCGCAAGGTCGCCGCCAAGCGCGCCGAGGGGGCGGACGTGATCTCCCTCGGTGTGGGAGACCCGGATCTGCCCACCCCCTCCCACGTCGTCGAGGCGTTGCGCCGGGCGGCGGGCGATCCGGCGACCCATCGGTACCCCTCCTACTTCGGGCTCCCCGCCTTCCGCGACGCCATCGCCGTGTGGTACCAGCAACGATTCGGCGTCGAGCTCCACGCCGACCACGAGGTGCTGCCGCTGATCGGGTCGAAGGAGGGACTCGCGCACCTGTCCTTTGCCATCATCGACGCGGCCGGCGAGGCCCTGGTCCCGGATCCCGGATATCCCGTCTACGCCGCCAGCACGGTCCTCGCCGGCGGACGCCCGGTGCCGATGCCGTTGACGGCCGAGAGCGGCTTCCTCCCGAACCTCCAGGACCTCCGACCATCGCTCGATGCGCGGGCGCTGTGGCTCAACTACCCGAGCAACCCCACGGCCGCGGTCGCGGACCTCGAGTTCTTCGCTTCCGCGGTGGCGTTCGCACGCGAGCACGACCTGCTCCTCTGCCATGACGCCGCATACGCCGAGATCACGTTCGACGGGTACGTGGCTCCCAGCGTTCTTCAGGTCCCCGGTGCCCGGGAGGTCGCCATCGAGTTCGGCTCCCTTTCGAAGACATACAACATGACTGGATGGCGAGTCGGATACGCGGTAGGCAATCGGGAGGCGATCGCGGCCCTCTCCGCGCTCAAGACGAACCTCGACTCGGGAATCTTCGATGCGGTCCAGCACGCGGCGGTCGCCGCCCTTTCGGGACCGCAGGACCACGCCGAGGCGATGCGGGCCGTGTACCAGAAGCGCCGGGACGTCGTGGTCTCAGCGTTCCGCGACCTCGGAGTTTCCCTAGAGCCGCCGCTCGGCTCGATCTACGTGTGGGTTCCCACCCCCGGGGGCCGCTCCTCGGCCGAGTACGCGGGCGAGCTCCTGAACGAGGCCGCCGTCGTGGTCGCGCCCGGCACCGGCTACGGCGATCGGGGGGAGGGCTACATCCGGATCTCGCTCACCGTCTCGGACGATCGCCTCGAGGAGGCCATGGAACGGATCGGTCGAAGGATGAGATGACGGCCGGATCTTTACCGGGAGTCGTGTTTGGGGGCCCTGTCCGCGGGAACGATTCAGCCAGCAGAGACGCTGGCCGTCCTCCGGGGAAAGGGGCGCTTCCCGGAGTGACGCCGGCGTCTCTTGCTGTGGAGCCGGAGCTCACCCCGTGACCGACCGGCTGGGCTCGGAATCACCCCTTTCAGCGAAGTGGCGCCCGCGCGTTCGTGAACGTGCCGTCCTCGTGGGCGTTTCCCGGGATGCGAGCGACGAGGACCTGGACGAGCTCGCATCGCTTGCCCGGGCGGCGGGAGCAGACCCGATCGCTCGGGTGGTCCAGCAGCGCTCGTCTCCGGATCCGGCCACGTTCGTGGGTCGGGGCAAGCTGGGGGAGATCCACGCGAGCGTTCACTCTCTCTCCGCCGAGGCGGTAATCCTTGACGACGAGCTCTCGCCGGGCCAGCTCCGGAACCTCGAGCAAGCGCTTCGCGTAAAGGTCCTCGACCGGGCTGCGCTCATCCTCGACATCTTCGCCCTCCACGCCCGCTCCGGCGAGGGCAAGGCTCAGGTGGAGCTCGCCCAGCTCAACTATCTCCTCCCACGATTGCGGGGGTGGGGCGAGGCCATGTCCAGGCTCGGCGGCGGGATCGGGACGCGAGGACCGGGCGAGACGAAGCTGGAGGTGGACCGACAGCACATCCGCCGACGCATCTCGAAGCTGCGGCGCGACATCGTCCGCCTCGGGCGAACGCGGCAGGTGAAACGAGCGCGGCGTGAGCGGTCCGGGACCTCGCAGGTAGCCCTCGCCGGCTACACGAACTCGGGCAAGTCCACGCTCATGAACCAGCTGACCGGCGCCGACGTCCTGGTCGCGGATCAGCCCTTCGCCACGCTCGATCCCACTACGCGGCGCCTGGTGCTCCCGGGCGGCCGCACGGCGACGGTCTCAGACACCGTCGGGTTCGTGCGGAAGCTACCGCACGAGCTGGTGGAGGCGTTCAAGTCGACCCTCGAGGAAGTGGCTCGCGCCGATCTCGTCGTCCACGTAGCCGACGCATCGGCGGTCGACATGGAGGCACAGGTCGATGCGGTGCGACAGGTGCTGTCCGAGATCGGGGCAGGCCACCTCCCCGAGGTCCTCGCCCTCAACAAGTGGGACCTGATCGAGGATGTGCGGGGAGCGAGGACGCTTCGCCGGTTCGACGGGGGCGTCCCGGTCTCGGGGCTCACGGGCGAGGGCATGGGGACCCTTAAGGAACGGATTGCCGAACGACTTCCCATGTCCGCCGTCGAGGTGACACTGCTGGTCCCGTACGATCGGCCCGAGGTCCTTCCCCGGCTCTACCGGGAGTCCGAGGTGCTCGAGGCGACCAACGGCCCGAAAGGAATCTCGGTCGCTGCTCGGGTGGGGGAGCGGGAGCTCGCCCTGGTACGCGACTTCCTGGTTCACCCGGTTGCGCGCCGGAGCCGCGCATAGGGCGGAGCCCGGCCTCCTTTGAGCTCGCGAAGGACGCCACTAGGCGTCTTCGACAGGTCGCCGTGATTCGGGAGTGAGCCTGCGTGCGCTCGACAAAGCGAGCTATTCACAGATTTGGGGCGACGCTTCCATTCTTAGGAGGATGGAGCGCGAGAACGTGCCTGGGCGTGCTTGGTGGACCACAGGCGCTACATGGGTCGTGGCTCCTAGCCTCTCAGCATCAGTTGTGCTGATCTTCTTGGTTGCGTCTGCGGTTCTCTTCAGGACGCCTCCGGCCTGGGCTGCCTGCTACGACGAGGAGGCGATCTTCGTTTACGAGCCTTCCATGTCCCAGGCGTATGGCTCTGTCAACTACTTCGAGCAATTGGGGAGGGACTTGAATGAGGCCTGTCCTGTTCCGCAGCTTTCCCCAGCTACGGTAAGTACGTCCCGGCTGGCCAACGTGAGCTTTGACAAGTGGGCGGAGGCTGGCATCCGGGAGGAGAACAACTTTATCACCCACAAACCTCATTATCATTTCTTCTGGGAAACGGGCGTCGGCTTCTCCGATGTGACCGGAATTGGGCTCCGGGCCCCTCCTCGAACCTTGTGGCTTCGGTGAGATTTGTGATACATACGGCCTCAAGGTCAACTGGTCCAGCGCGAACGCCGGCTTCGTCTTCTGGTACAGAAACTCCACAGAAGGCCGGGCCTATCAGCAGTTTGGCCCCAGCGACGGCCACGCGACGGGATTCAGCCATGGGTGGCCCCAGGGCGAGACGGCAAGGTGGGGAGGGGCGCTGACGGGAGCAGCAGACCATCATTTCGTGCTGTCATATAGAGAATGCCCCGACTCATGTGGCACGTACAAGATCTGGAGTCAGAGGGCCGTATACAGGGACACCATTAGCAACTGGCACTACTGCCACGCCGCCAGTATGGCCGTCAATGAGTATCGAGTCGTCAAGGATG